>JAJZKY010000308.1 GCA_021803885.1 Planctomycetota bacterium | reverse complement strand
ACCTGCTGACTCGCAACATCGCGGGGGCGGCAGTGGGACAATCCTTGTATTCGCTGGTATGCAATGAAAATGGCGGCGTGCTGGACGACGTAATCGTTTCGCGTATGGAAAAATACCACCTCATGGTTTGCAACGCCTCCAACCGGTTGAAACTACTGGCCTGGTTTGACCGACACCGCACCGGCTTTGACGTACAGATCAGCGACGAAACTCTGCAGACCGCCATGGTTGCGCTGCAGGGACCTAAAGTGATTGAATTATTAGATGCCGTTTTGCCCAAGCCGGTGGCAGGACTCAAGCGCTATCATTGCATGATGCAGCGTTATATGTTTATCCCGTTCACTGTTTGCCGCAGTGGTTATACGGGCGAAGACGGCGTGGAAGTGATTTGCGGCAATTCTGCCGCGCTGATGGCCATTAAGTTTTTGCTCAAATCAGATGGCCAAGGCACCGAATCGCTGGTACAGCCGGCCGGGCTTGGTGCCCGTGACACCCTGCGATTGGAAGCGGGAATGCCGCTGTATGGCCACGAACTAAGCGAAACCGTAGATCCGATTTCCGCGGGTTTGAACTGGGCGGTCGCCAAGGATAAGGATTTTATTGGATCGAAGGCGCTCGCCGGACTGGTACAGCATGGCACACCCCAGAAACTCGTTGGGCTGCTGGTAGATTCACCCCGTACGCCGCGTCAGGACATGACGGTTTTGGCGGGTGGAAAGCCCGTAGGACGCATCACCAGTGCGACGGCCAGCCCCACGATGGGCCGCACCATTGCCATGGCCTACGTGCAGTCGGAATTTTCCGAACCTGGCACTGCGGTGGAAGTAGACTTACGCGGTACGCCGCTGGCCGCCACGGTTACCAAGCTACCTTTTTATAAACGGGCGGGTTAAATTTAAGCTTTTATAGAGGAGTTGAATGGCATGGCATCACCGACCGACCGCTTTTACACTGAAACACACGAATGGATTAAGCTGCAAGGGGAGAGAGTTCTGCTGGGCATTACACGATTTGCCGTGGATGAACTTACGGATGTTACTTTCGTCGAGTTGCCGGCTATCGGAAAGACGCTGACCGTCGGCAAGGCGTTTGGCGAAATTGAATCGGTAAAAGCTACGAGCGAATTGTACGCACCGGTGGATGGCGCAGTGGTGGAAGTTAACGATGCGGTGAAAAACGACCCCAGCACTATTAACCAAGACCCTTACGAGGCCGGGTGGCTGGTGGCGGTGAAGACCGGCCCGGTGGATACATCCAAGCTTATGTCCGCGGCGCAGTATGATGCCAAATTCAACATTCATTAATCATTGGACGGGTTATCTGCAGCTAGACCACTGCGGCAGGCTCGGCCGGTATCTGCGTTACAGTCGGAGAGGCAGTTTCGGCCTCTGTTAAATAGCAGCCCGGATCAAAACCCATCCAGTCGCCGGTGGCGGCTTCAGCCCGCGTACGCAAGTTGCCGTTGCACACATCGACAAACCGGCAGGATCGGCAACGCTCCGGAAGATGTGCGCGACGATTTCGCAATATCGCCAGGCGAGGGTCTGTTGCCTGCGACCATATTGTGCTAAAGGGCTGCTCACGCACGTTGCCGCAGTTATAATGCCAGCTAAATTGGTCGTAATGCACATTGCCTTTGGGATCAATGGAAGCAATATTGCAACCAGATCGGTTTCCGCCGGTGCCGCGCAAACGAGCTTGTACCTCCGCCAGGCGGGGGTCGTTCTCGCGCTCCATGCGCAACAGCATATACGCCGCATCCGCATGGTTATCCACGGTCAACACTTCCAAGGGCCGGCCAGATTTATGCAGTTCAACACTGCGCTCAAAAATGCGGTCTACAATGGTGCGAATCTGTTCGGGCGTAAGATCCACGTTTTGCATGTTGCCACCGCGGCCCGAATAAGCCAGATGGTAGACGCACAGACGTTGTATGTTATGTTCCAGGCAAATATCAAAAATGGCGTCCAAATCCTGCCAATTCAGAGCGTGAACGGTGAAGCGGGCCCCCACCTTGATGCCCCGGCTGCGACAGCGATCAATAGCCGTCAGGGATGCCGCAAAAGCCCCCTGCTTGCCGCGGAGTTTATCATGACGCGATTCAATACCATCCAAACTGATACCCACGTAGCGCAAGCCCGATTTGGCCAGGCGATCCGCCATGGCATCATCAATGAGCAAACCATTGGTGGACAACGTGGTGGCCAAGCCGATGGATTGGGCGTGGGCAATAAAATCCAGGGCTTCTGGCCGCGCGAGCGGTTCACCGCCGCTTAA
Source organism: Planctomycetota bacterium (assembly GCA_021803885.1). Next base: position 3,838 of record JAJZKY010000308.1, on the reverse strand, counting down.
CAGCACGGCCGGTACGCCAAACCCCCGCAAATCATCGAGTAATTTCATTCCTTCGTGGCGGGTTAATTCACCAACATCCGGCGCGGCCGTAGCCGAAGCGTAACAATGCACGCAGTGCAGGTTGCAAGCCCGTGTTAAGGCCCATACCACCACTGGTTTGGGAACACCAGCAGTGCCAGCGATGCCGGTTCCCCCAGTGCACGTATGGCCATAACGTAGCGGTTCATTACCAGCCTGATGGCCACAGAGTAAATTGGTAATGCTTAGCATAAGGCACCACTCCTGGTAGAACGCAGTGACACGTGTACACAATCCGGTTCCGATTCCAAGGGATCTCCGGTGAGGGCATAGGCTCTGGCCCGGCTGCCGCCGCATATTTCTCGATATTGGCAGAATCCACATTTACCTTTGATCTGGTTCGGATCCCGCAAAGACTGAAACATCGGTGAATATTGATACACATTCACTGGCGAATCTTTGGGGAAACTGCCACAGAGAATAGGCATGAAACCGCTCGGATATATTTCTCCGATATGACTGATGAACATCACTCCACGACCATCGTTGGTGCCCACCATGCCGGGAATGGTTTGGGGGCATGCCGTATTTTTGCGGCCGGGTTGCCACCCACTGCGCTGCAGCAGAAACCGGCGATAATGCGGCGCTTCTGTAGTTTTAATCTGATACGGTTGAATCAGGCTGTGCTGGTAGAGCTTTTCAAAGGCGACTTCATATTCCCACGGCGCAATTCGCTGCTCGGCCAAACCGCGTCCGGTGGGGACTAAAAAGAATACCGACCACATCAAAATGCCATGGGCAACAAGCAGGTGGGCCATTTCATCAATTTGGTCAAAATTGTGCCGGGAAATCGTGGTGTTAATCTGCATGGGCAAGTTTACGGCACGGGCATCGCGCATAATTTCAAGGGTACGCTGGAAACTGCCCGGCACACCACGGAAGGTGTCATGGCGGGCGGCATCAGCCCCATCTAAGCTGACCGCCAGGCGATGCAATCCCGCATTCTTGAGGCGGGTGACCGCTTCGCTGGTTACCAGTTTGGTCGCTGATGGCGTCATGGCGGTTTTAAGGCCCAGCTCTACGGCATGTTCCACCAAATCGAAAACATCATGGCGTTTGATAGGGTCTCCACCGGTCAGCACCAGCATCGGAGGCTTGGGAAAGCCAGCCAAGGCATCCAGCAGACGCAGAGACGTAGCGGTATCTAATTCCAAAGGATGGCGGTGGGGTTGAGCCTCGGCCCGGCAATGTTTGCAAAGCAGATTGCAGGCCCGAGTTACTTCATAAAACGCAATCAGCGGAGAGAAATTAAAATCCGCAGCGCTGTAGCCTTGGCGAGGATCTGTTACCGGCTGCGATGTCGCATCAGCTCTTTGAATCATGGTACATACTCCCGCAGGGATGAGGCGTATCTACGCCAGATCCGACAATAACGTTGGCTGCGCCGTGGGCATAACAACATCGCCCGGCGCTCACAGCCACTTGCCATAAAAGTATAGCAGATATATTCTGGATATCAAGGTTTTAATTACGGCGTTCAGGAGCACTTTATGATAACCATGTCCGATGTTGCGATCGAAAATATTCTCGCCAATTCCCTTATCGGCAGGCTTGGTCTGGCCGATGTAGATGGCCAGCCCTATTGCCTGCCGTTTCCTTTCTGCTGGCATCAGGGGGCGATTTACCTGCGTCTGGCGATGACCGGCCGCAAAGGCGATATCCTGAAAAAAAATAACCGCGTATGTTTTGAAGTGGACTGGTGTGCCGAGCAGATGGCGGACTACGCCTCGATTATTATTGAGGGTCGGCTGATGCCGGTAACTGATCTATCGGAAAAAAAAGCGGTTCAGGCCGCCAATGAAGCTAAATATCGGCGGCTGCGACCCAATCATCGACCTGGCCACGGGCGCAACACCGCGCTGGAAGCACTGGCCATGCACAAAATTACGGTAAGCGTACTATCCGGGCGATGTATGGAGCCGCGAACAACTGGCCAGCAGGAAATAGATACTCAAAGCTGGTTAGCCGCTGCGCCGCTGTAAACGACGCTATTGTCTATCGCTGTCGTCCGCCGTTATGGCTTGTCTGAGGCCCACCGGTAACGCTTTAGAAGACTTGAGATTTGCTGCAGCGACGCCCGGTTGACTGCTAAAGCTTGCACCAGATACGATCTCAATCGGCGATCGGTTGCGTACTTCATCATTGCCATATCCATGGATACCTGCGAAGAGAAATCGGCATACATCAAGACCAGATACATACGCTGGAATTTTGGCTCGCCGGCGGTGAGCAACAAATGACCTTCTATTCGGGTCTGCACCTGTAGTGCCGCGCCGCGGACCGATTTTGGATAATGATATTGCAAACTAAAGTGGTGTTTTCGGGCCCAGGTTTGCAACTGTCGCAGCAGCCGACCTTGCTGGCGGTCCATTGATGCATTGAATATGGCAACTGGTGCGGAAAGCCCTTTGAAACGGGCCAAAAATGCCAATTGGGTTTTATCACGGTGCGCCTTGGCCAGCCCGGGCAAAAATCGAGCCAGGACTACCCTATCGGCAGGACTTATGTGCGCTTTGAAGGTGGCCGGAGGCAGCGCCGGCGACTGTGAACAACCAGCCTGAATGGAGAGCAACGCCAGACCAATAAGAGCCCATGAGGCACGTGGAATTCGCATAACGATCTTTCGTGGGCTGTGGAGCATGATGTAGTTTACCGTTTGACCGCGGTGTTATCCCCGCCCATACGTGCCCCGCGCAGCAAGGCCCCCAGCGTCAATCGGCCCGGACCGGCCACCAATAAACCAAAAATTACCACGCCGAGTTCCAGTGGGTATTCATAGCCACCCTGATCATGAACACCTGAAAATCCGTGACTATGCATCACCCATACCGCCACGCTCATATTGATACACATAGGAATAGCGACCAGCCGTGTGCCTGTGCCCAATAACAGCACAATTCCTCCACAAAACTCCGTCAGCGCACTTAGATAAGCACTGACTTTTGGCATGGGTGCACCCACACTGGCAATGAAATGCTCAAAACCGACCATGCCCACCCCCCCGAATGCCCCGAAAAGCTTCTGCGATCCGTGACAAATAAAAACCAACGCCAACATCAGCCGAATAATCAGCAGGCCCCAATCCTTGAGTGTTGGTGGATAAATGACTTTCCCTTGATTCATGTCAGGAACTCCGTAAAAACGTACACCGGTTACAACAAACCCATTTGCGAAAGTGCAATGCGAATTACTTCACGATTGCCTCTGGAAGGTTCGCATAGCGGCAGACGCATTTCGCCCGTATCTCTTTCCAGTAGTGCCATGGCAGTTTTAATCGGAATGGGATTGGTTTCCACAAACATCGCCTTGCACAAACTAAATAGCCGATGATGAAGCCTCCGGGCATGCACCGTATTCCCTTCTAAAGCGGCATCAACGAGTCTGCGCACCTCACCCGGAATAATGTTTGACACTACGCTGACCACCCCCACAGCACCCACGGCCATCATTGGAAGAGTCAAGGAATCATCCCCGGAAAGCACCGTCATGCCTGCCGCCACGGCTTCCGTGGTCATATCCAGGTTGCCCGCAGCATCTTTTACCGTGGTGATGTTTGGACAATCGTGTGCCAATCGGGCCATGGTGGCCACAGTCATGGTAACATTGGTGCGGCCAGGAATGTTGTAAAGTATCACAGGAATGGTCACGGATTTGGCAATAGCTTTGAAGTGCCGATACAGCCCTTCCTGTGTCGGTTTATTGTAGTAAGGGTTGACCGATAGCACAGCATCGGCACCTGCACTCTGGGCGTGGCGATGTT
>JAJZKY010000307.1 GCA_021803885.1 Planctomycetota bacterium | reverse complement strand
AAGGGTAGGCCTTCGCCACAATCGAAAACAGTTAAGTCAACCTTACCAACCCAGCCAGAACCGGAATGGCGCCGAAGGCGCGACCGCCCGTGCGGCCAGCACAGTTGGCGTCCGCCCCCGGCTGCGTTACGCTCACCAAGAGAGATAAAGTAGGGGGGAGCATTCAATGAAGGTGCTGGTCATCGGTTCCGGAGGCCGCGAACACGCGCTCTGCTGGGCAATTGCCCGCTCGCCCCGCGTCAACGAAGTCGTCTGCGCGCCCGGCAACGGCGGCATCGCCCAGGCCGCCCGCTGCGTTCCCGTCGACCAGCGCAACCTCAGCGACCTCCTCCGCGTTGTCTCCGCCGAATCGCCCGATCTCGTCGTCATCGGCCCCGAACTGCCGCTTTCCCTCGGCCTTGCCGACGAACTCCAGCGCCGCAGCATTCCCGTCTTCGGGCCCACCCGCGCCGCGGCCATGCTCGAAACCAGCAAGAGCTTCGCCAAGCGCTTCATGCAGCGCCACCAGATTCCCACCGCGCACTTCGCCGCCTGCAACAGCCAGGAAGAAGCCCTCGCCGCCCTCGATCTCTTCCACCTCCCCGTCGTCATCAAGGCCGACGGCCTCGCCGCCGGCAAGGGCGTCCTCATCTGCGAATCCAAGGCTGAAGCCCGCGACGCCATCGCCGGCCTCTTCAGCGGAAAGCTCCTCGGCGCCGCTGAATCCACCCTCGTCATGGAAGAATTCCTCACCGGCGACGAACTATCCTTTCTCGTCATCTGCGACGGCAAGCACGCCAGCCCGCTCGTCCCCGCCCAGGACCACAAGCGCATCGGCGAAGGCGACACCGGCCTCAACACCGGCGGCATGGGCGCTTACTCTACTGACGCTATGCTCGACCCCCAGATGCGCGACTGGATCCTCCACCGCATCGTCTACCCCACCCTTGACGGCATGGCCGCCGAAGACATGCCCTTCTGCGGCGTCCTCTATCTCGGCCTCATGATGACCGCACGCGGCCCCATGGTCCTCGAATACAACGCCCGCTTCGGCGACCCCGAAACCCAGGCCATCCTCATGCGCCTGGAGAGTGATCTCGTCGACGCTCTTCAGGCCGCCGTCGAAGGCCGCCTCAGCGCCGCCGAACTCCGCTGGACCCCCGGCGCATCCGCCTGCGTCGTCGCCGCCTCCGCCGGATACCCTGGCAGCTACAAAACCGGCTTCCCCATCACTGGCCTCGATCAGGCCGCCAAGGTCCCCGGCGTTCAGATCTTCCACGCCGGCACCTCGCTCTCTAACGGAGAAATCGTCACCAGCGGAGGCCGCGTCCTCGGCGTCACCGCCGTCGCCACCACCCTGGAAGACGCACTCCATCAGGCCTACAAGGCCCTCGCCCACATCCACTTTGAAGGCATCACCTACCGCCGCGACATCGGCCACCGCGCCCTCAAACAGCAACCCTGAGCAGCTTCTGCCCACTCTCAGCGATGGAAGGAGCCATCATGCCCCATTGCGCCGTCACCCTCGAAGAACTCCTCGCCGACTTCAACCTCACCGCCGCCCGCTGGCAGGCCTTCTTCGCCGAGCACCCACAGGCCGCCGACGCCACCACAGACATCGCACACTCCACCAGAGTCTCTGACCTCGTCTGGCACATCTGCGCTGTTTCCTACCGGCACAGCGAACGCCTCCTCGGTCTGCCCGTCACCGATCTCGAGGCCCTCCACCCGCAAAAAACCCTTGACTCTGCCTGGAAGCTCCACGCCACCGCCGCCGAAAATCTCGCCCAGTTCCTCGCCCAGGCCGAAGACGAAACCTTCGACCGCGTCGCCACCTTCAATACACGCACCGCCGGAGAAATCTCAGGCACCTACCGCAAGCTCTGCCTGCACCTCTTCATCCACGCCATCCGCCACTGGGCGCAAATCGGCCCCATCGTCCGGCAGAACGGCTTCACCCCCAACTGGCTCCAGGACATCTTCTTCAGTACCGCCATCCCGTAAGTAGACCACCCGGTTTACCCAGCCTCTGGATTCGTTCTATCCTTGGGAGTTTTAAGAACCTCCCCGGAAAAGAGACGATTCCTATGAAGCCTCTGCTACGTGCGCTCTCCGTGCTGGCTGTCGCGGCTCCCTTTGTCCTTACAGGTTGCAAGTCGTCGACGCAGAAACTCAACTACCCCGTTGCCCACCGCGACAACACCGTCGACACCTACTTCGGCACCAGGGTCCCCGCGCCCTACCAGTGGATGGAAAACCTTAGCAGCCCTCAGCTCCACCAGTGGGTCGACGCCGAAAACAAGCTCACCGACAACTACCTCTCCAGGATCCCCATCCGCGGCTGGATCGACGATCGTCTCACGGAACTCTGGAATTTTCCCAAGGAGGACACCCCCTACCAGCTGAAGAACGGCATGCTCTTCTTCCGCAAAAATTCCGGCCTGCAGAACCAGAGCGTCGTCTACGTCCAGCAATCCGCCACCGCCCCGCCGCGTGAACTGCTCGACCCCAACCAGCTCTCCCCTGATGGCTCCATTGCCTTGGCCCACATCGCGCCATCTCCGCAGGGCAAGTACATGGCCTACGCGCTCTCCAAGGGCGGATCAGACTGGCAGACCATCCACGTCCTCGACGTCGCCACCGGCAAGCCTCTGCCAGACGTTGTCCGCTGGGTCAAATTCTCCGGCATCTCCTGGACCAACGACGGCAAAGGCTTCTTCTACTCGCGTTATCCCGAGCCTCCCAGCGGCGAAAAAGCCATCAGCCACGCCGTCGTCGACCAGAAGCTCTACTACCACGCGCTCGGTACCCCCCAGTCCGAGGACAAGCTCATCTATTCCCGCCCCGACCTTCCCCAGGCGGCCATCGAGGGATCCGTCAGCGAGGACGGCCACTATCTGTATCTCTTTCTCATGAACAACTCCATCAGCAACAACGAGTTGTATTACGCGAATCTCGGCAATCCCGGCAAGCCCAACCTCAGCGCCAAAATCGAACCGCTCTACACAAAGAACGATGCGATGTATGCGCCCATCGGCCACATCGGCAACACGCTCTACCTGCAAACCACGCTCGACGCGCCCCGCGGCCGCATCGTCGCCGCCAGCTTCACTAACCCCAGCCCAGCCCACTGGAGAACCGTCGTTCCCCAGGCCGCCGGCGTCCTCTCCAGCGCATCCCTCGCCAATGGAGATATCCTTGCCAGCTACCAGGATGTCGCCGTCAGCCACCTCGACCTCTTCAGCACCACCGGCAAGCTCCTGCACACCCTGCCGCTTCCCGCGCTCGGCGCCGTCAACACCATCTCCTCCAGAAACGATTCGCCCACCGTCTATTACGACTTCACTTCCTTCCTCTATCCCAAAACCATCTATCGCTACGACGTCGCCACCGGCAAAACAACCGTCACCTTCAAGCCCAACGTCAAGTTCGATCCCTCCCTCTACCAGACCAGGCAGGTCTTCTACACTTCGAAGGACGGCACCAGGGTGCCGATGTTCATCGTCGCCAAAAAAGGCATCAAGCTCGACGGCTCAAACCCCACCGTCATGTACGGCTACGGCGGTTTCAACATCACCATCACCCCGCGCTTCAGCCCCACCATCCCCGTATGGCTTGAGCTGGGCGGCGTCTACGCCGTTCCCAACCTCCGCGGCGGCGGCGTCTACGGCGAGGCCTGGCACCACGCCGGCATGCTCGGCAAAAAGCAGAACGTCTTTGACGATTTCGCCTGGGCCGCCAAGTATTTGTACAAACACGGTTACACTTCCCCCAAACACCTCGCCATCCAGGGATACTCCAACGGCGGCCTGCTCACCGGCGCGTCCATCACCGAGCGGCCTCAGCTCTTCGGCGCGGCCTACATCGGCCACGGCGTGCTTGACATGCTCCGCTACCAGAAGTTCTCCGGCGGAGCATTCTGGGTTCCCGAGTACGGCAGCTCTGACAACAAGCAGGCCTTCCAGTGGCTCATCAAGTACTCACCCCTGAATAACATCCACAAGGGAACCTGCTATCCGCCCACCCTGATCACGACCTCATGGGACGATGACCGCGTGGTCCCCAGCCACGAATTCAAATTCACGGCAACTATCCAGCATGCGCAGGGCTGCAACAATCCCATCCTGCTCCGCACCACCGGCAGCACCAGCCACATCTACATGCCCACCGACAAGGAAATCCAGCAGGACGCCGACGTCTGGGCCTTCGAGGGCTGGAACATCGGCGTCAAGAAAACACCCTCCAACCCATAGCCCATAACAAATTCCCGACACGTCCATCCCAGGTCTCGCCGTTGAGACCTGGGATTGCACTTACGACGCAACCTCTAAACCTATGACGCTCGCCGAAACATTCACACCGGCAAACCAATCCACCCCACCCCGGCCCACCACAAATCCGCACAGCCTCGACATCGACCCCACCAACTATCGGGCCAGATACTACTCCAGTAACGATGCCAGGTTCCTCACGCCGGATCCTTCAGGACTGATATACGCTCAGCTCACAAACCCGCAAAGCCTGAATCTCTACAGCTACGTTGGGAACGAGCCGTTGTCCCGCATTGATCTGATGGGGCTTTGTTGGAAGGGATTTAGCTGGGCCTGTCATTTGTGGCATGAAACTACTTCATTTGTCAGCCACACCATTTTCCCGTTGGCACTACACGGGGCGCGTATACGACATAAACTATGTTCTGCATGTGCACGCTTCGGAAGGCAGTTCCAATGGCTCAAGTAGTGGATTTCTTAGCAGGCTGAAAAGTGCCTATTGTTTTGCTATCCCTACAGGCCGCTCTATTTCATTGAGTGGCGCAGTAGGCGGGGTCGGAGCGGTCAGCGGCGGAGGTGACATGGTACTTAACTATAATTCCGGACAGACGAGTCTCTTCGGGACAGGTGGCATGTCATTTGGATGGAATGGTGGGGCAAGCGTAACAGCCACTACTGGGCTAGTTTACGGACTTGGCAAAACGAACAATGGATTCTCAGGACCATTCAAAGGTGCTAGCTTCTATGCCCCAACGCCGATACCTTTTGTTGGCGCTGGAGGATCGGTCATCAGAGGCGGTGGGGTGACCGTTTTCTCGGCCGGAGCTAGCGCGGCCCTTGCTGGTAAGTATGGCGGAGGGATTAGTGTGACTGATACCAGCCATCCCCTCAATACGGGAAGATTCACTGATTTCTCTTTGGGTGATTACCTCGGATTTCTGGCGAGGGCTCCATGTCAATGATAATGAGCCAATTGCCACTACCTGTCATTATTGCTGCCTGCTTGATGACAACTGCTGCAATTCTGGCCAACATGATTTCTTTCATTATGATTGGAAAAATTAATGTGCTGCTCCCTGAGAGTGAAAGGATCTCTTACTTGTGGTGGGGGACAAGGGTACGGAAGCAGTTCAAGCAGCTATATCCAGGGAATAAACTGGCGTTGCTTCTTGATGCATGCTTTGTGCTAATGCTTCTCTGCTTCGCTTTCCTGGTTAGATTTTGGGTGTTCAGTTGATTCCACTGAGCTTGGACGGGTGGCCCACTCAAGCTTCTTTTGCTTGAGTGGGGGACAGGAGTAATCTTTCCTCCATGCCAACCAGGCTTCGGCGGTTCCACCATTCACGACAAACGCATTTCATCACATTTGCCTGCTGGCATCGCCGGTCGAATTTCCCTGGTGCCCCGACGCGTTCTGTCTTCGAGACTGCGCTGGAACGAATCCGCCGGGATTACCTGCTCTGTGTCTATGGATACGTGGTCATGCCCGACCATGTGCATCTGCTGCTGAGCGAGCCACGCCGCGAAACGCTCGCCGTCGCCATCAAGTCCCTGAAGCAGGGCGTGTCCCTGCCGGCTGATCGGAGACGCCCCTCACTTCTGGCAAAAGCGCTACTACGACTTCAACGTTCACAATCACGAAACGTTCCAGGAAAAGCTGCGCTATATTCATCGCAACCCTGCCCGCAAGCAGCTATGCAGCCGGCCGGAGGATTGGCCCTGGTCCAGCTTCCGCCACTACGCTACGGGACAGGAAGGAATCCTCGAAACTGAATCGGATTGGACGGCGAACAAGCGAGAAAGGGCAGCCGGACGACTACGCGCGCTCACCTTCAACCCCACTCAAGCAAAAGAAGTGTCCAGTC
>JAJZKY010000306.1 GCA_021803885.1 Planctomycetota bacterium | reverse complement strand
CACCAAGCAGGGCGATATTCTATGGCCGCGGAACCGTGTATGCAGAAATCGCTCGACAAAAAACTCGCCCGGCTCGCCCAAGAGCGTTTCCATAAGACATTTATTCTCGCCGACGCCAAAGATGCGGACATGGCTCTGGGCATAGCCGCCCCCGGACCGGCGCGGGACGCGCCATCCGGTGGTTTTCCGCACCGCACCCTGGCGGAATACCGCGGGTGGATGCGGCGGATCGTTCGCCAGGGATTGATCGACATCATGCTGATGAGTTGCTCCACCAGCGAACAGTTGACGATCCGGGAAAAGCTCTTTGAAGGCTCCGGCGTCACTCCGGCGGTGCGCGCCAATGACGCCACCGACATTCACCTGTGCCGGGGCGCCGGCTACGCGGCGAGTCCCTCGCGCCCTTTCGCCACAACCACCATCGATCATATTCAGGCCGGCAAATCGCCCTGCGCTTCCTGGGAACGATCCCGCGGCGCCAATCTTGGTTTGTACTCCGTCACGTTCAACAACATTCCCGAGATGGACCGCCAAACCATGCAGAGCTACAAGGAGTTCCGGCTGGAAGCCGAAGCCAAAGGGTTTCGCCATTTTCTGGAGGTGTTTGACCCGAATGTTCCGGCCGCGACGCATCGCGTTGCCGACGATCTGATCGGGGCGTTCGTAAATGACCATATCTGCAGCCTGCTGGCGGGCGTGCCGACAACATCCCGGCCGATTTTTCTCAAGATCGTCTACCACGGCCCGCGTTATATGGAGGAATTGTGCCGTTACGATGAATCCGTGATCGTGGGGATTCTCGGCGGCGGAGAGGGAACCACTTATGACGCTTTCAAGCTGCTGGCGGAGGCGAAGAAATACGGGGCCCGCGTCGCGTTGTTCGGACGGAAGATCAACCATGCCGAGGACCAGCTTGTATTTGTGGAGATGCTTCGGCACATCGCCGATGACGAAATCTCTCCGGAAGAGGCGGTCCGGGCGTATCACGCAAGACTCCAGGGGGCCGGCATCGTTCCCACCCGCTCGTTGGCGGACGATATGAATCTCACCGCCACCGCCATGCGTTATACCGCCGGGGGCGTGCTGGTGAACGGCACGCGCAACAACCCGGAACATCCACGCCCGGCCCGGTCGTGGATGGCGTCACCCGCCGGGACGCCGGCGGGAGAAAGCAATCGCCATGATCGAGAAGACCTGTGACGTGCTTGGCGTCGGAATCGCCGCCGTTGACGATTTGCTAACCGTGGATAAGTATCCACCCGCCAATGTGAAGGTTCCGGTGCGCGCCGCGACCCGTCATGGCGGGGGGCCGGCCTGCACGGCAATGGCGGCGGTGGCGGCGCTCGGCGGCCGGGCGGTGTTCGTGGCGCGCCTCGGCGAAGATGAACTCTCGCTTCATATCCGCCGGATTCTCGCCGCCCGGGGCGTGAATCTGTCTTATATGATTTCCGACCCATCCGGGCGTCCTTATCACAGCCACATTGTGATCGACCGGAGCACCGGCGAACGCACCATTTTTTACGACAACCGATCTTTTGAGCCGATTTCCGCCGCCGACCTGCCGGACGACTTGCTCGCGGCGAGCCGCGTTTTGTTGCTCGATTTTCTTTGCGAGCCGGCGCCTGTGGACTTGGCGAAAAAAGCGCGCCACGCCGGTGTCCCCGTCGTTATCGATATGGAAGGCCGCTCGCCCCAGGCGGCTCAACTGCTGGAACAGGTGGACCATCTGGTGGCGCCCGAGGAATTTGCACAATGGTTCACGGGGGAGCGGGATTTATGCGCCGCCTGCGCCCGGTTGGCGAACACACCCCGCGCCGCGACCGTCGTTACCGCCGGCGCCGCCGGTTGCTGGTGGACCGACTCGCCGGCCCGCCCTCCGGCGCACCTGCCGGCCTTCCCCGTCGAGGCGGTGGATACCACCGGCTGCGGCGACACCTACCACGGCGCCTACGCCCTGGCGATCGCCCGCGGGTTTTCCGTACCCCAGGCCGTGCTGTTCGCGGCGGCTTGCGGCGCACTCAAAGCGTGCGGCCGCGGGGGTGGTTGGGACGCTCTGCCCACCTCCCGGCAAGTCGCCGAACTGCTGCGGCAACGGCTCACGGAGGATGATCCGATGCGCGAAATGATTGATAAAATAGAGCAAGTAAACGTGGTTCCCATTGGACGAAAGGTGGCCCGATCATGAAAACCGTATTGCTGCCCGAGGTGAAATCATTCCTGGCCGCCCAGCCGTTGCCCATGTATATCGGCGGCCGCTTTGTACCCGCCGCCGCCGGCCAAAACTTTGAAACCCGTGATCCCGGCACGGGCGAAGTTCTGGCGAAAGTGGCCGCGGGAGATGCGGCGGACGTTGACGCGGCGGTAGCCGCCGCACAAAAAGCTTTTCATCAGTCGGGCTGGGCCGCCATGCCGTCGAACGACCGCGCGGTGTTGCTGCACCGCCTGGCGGACCTGGTGGACAAACATGCCGATGCCCTGGCGCAAATTGAATCGCTGGACGTGGGCAAGCCGCTGGCGCAGGCGGCGGGGTTCGACGTGCCCGATGCCGGCCGGGCACTGCGCTACTTCGCCGATCTGGCGGTTCACCTGCGACCACGGGAACCGATCGGTCTCAAGGCCATGGAAGCGTACACCCTGCGCGTGCCGTACGGCGCCTGTGGCTTTATTCTCCCTTGGAATTTTCCTTTTATGCTCCTGGGCTGGAACCTGGCGCCGGCGCTGGCTGCCGGCAATACCGTTGTTCTCAAACCGGCGGAGAATACGCCCCTGTCCTCGCTTTATTTTTGCCGGCTCGCCCAGAAAGCCGGCATTCCGGACGGGGTGATTAACGTGGTTCCCGGCCTGGGCCGTGCCGCCGGGGCGGCGCTGGGCCAACACGCCGGCCTGGCCCGCATCGCCTTCACCGGTTCGCCGGAGGTGGGACGGCGGGTCGCCGAGGCGGCGGGACGCAACCTGATTCCCTGCAAGCTGGAGCTGGGCGGCAAAGGCGCCGCGGTGCTGTTCGATGATGTGGATATTGCACAAACCGCCGGGCAATTGGCCGGCGCCATCACGCTCAACACCGGCCAGGTTTGCTGCACCGCCACGCGCTGGCTGGTGCACGAGCGGATTTATGACCAGTTCGTCGATGCCGTTCGCGCCCGGCTGGAGAAAGTCCGCCTCGGCCACGGTTTGGATCCGGTCACGGAAATGGGGCCGGTGGTGTCGGAGAAACAGCGGCGGCGCGTGCTGGGCTACCTCGAAAAAGGCCGGGCGCAAGGCGCCGTGGCCGTGCTGGAAGGCGGAACCGCCGCGGCGGACGGCGGCTATTTCGTCAAGCCCGCCTTGCTCGCCGGCGATCCCGACAATATCTGCGCACAGGAAGAAATCTTCGGACCCGTCGCCTACCTGCTGAAATTCAAAACGCAAGAGCAGGCCATTAACCTGGTGAACCGTTCGCGCTACGGGTTGGCGAATTCCGTATGGTCCGCGGATTGGGAACGGGCGCGGCGCGTGGCCGAAGCGCTGGTGGCCGGCAATTCGTGGATCAACGCGCATAACGTGTTCGCCTATGGCCTGCCCTACGGCGGTGTCAACCTCAGCGGCCTGGGCGGCGGCGTCAACAGCCCGCAAGCCCTGCATGATTATTTACGCCAGCAAACCATCGCCCGTCCGTTGTAAAAATCCATCGGAGCAGGGCGAATCGGATCAAACCAGGTGGACGGTGGATTGCCGGGTACTTTTTGGATACGATGGTTTTTCCAACGGGGCGTGGCGCAGTCTGGTTCAGCGCGCTTGACTGGGGGTCAAGAGGTCGCAGGTTCAAATCCTGTCGCCCCGATTTTTGCCAAAGGCAAAAATAGAGCAGTGGAGCAGTTGAACAGTCGAGCAGTAGAGAAGGGCTTTACAATCGACGATCACCTGCAAATGTACATTATGTCCTACTCCACTGCGGTCTACTGTTCCACTGATCTACTGTTCTTTCGGAAGGGCAACTATGCCGTTCATGTTTGAGAATCTGCAGGTCTACCAAAAGGCCGTGGATTTTGCGGACCAAGTCGCGGCGACAGCCGAGGCCTTTCCTCGTGGCTACTACTTTCTGGTAGATCAGGTAAATCGTGCGGCCTTGTCAATTGCCGCCAATATCGCCGAAGGCAATGGGCGATTTACAATTCCTGACCGCAAAAACTTTTTCATGATCGCCAGAGGCTCAGTACAGGAGTGTGTAGCGCTGATGGAAATTGCCTCCCGCCGTAAATTAATAACCTTGGAGAATGGCAGATTCCGGACAATATAGTAAATCCGTATCGCTTCACCTTCAAGAAATACAACTGCCCATAGTGGGATTCGGACCCACACACCCACGAGGGTAGTAGCTTGCTTGCATGCACTTTCATAGGTGCACATAAAGAAGCTGCCGCGTCTGCCAGTTCCGCCATACAGGCAATTGCCCCTTGTGCTATATAGTCTGTGCAAATTGACTGATGCGAATATCGCCCTTGGGCAGGTGTGCGACCACTTCCAGCCGCCCACCCAGCGCTTCGACCAGCCGCCGGAGCGTGCTGATATGCATGTCGTCCTGCTTCTCCAGCTTGGACAGACTTGGCTGGGTCACGCCGAGGGATCTGGCCAGATCCTGCTGGGTAAGCCCGACCGACCGGCGAATTTCAGCCAGCAGCATTTCCGCCATCATTTCTTTGGCCCGTGCCTCTGCCCGGACACGCTGGCGAGGGGTCATCCTCGCCCGAAGTTTCCGAAAAGATTGGTGCTTCATGAGATCAAACCTTCTTTCCTCAATTGATCAAGGTATTCGTCGTACAACCGTTCGGCCACTGGAATCATACGCTCGTAGAACCGGCTATCCCCGGTTTTGTCGCCGCCTATGAGCAGGATCGCACAACGGCGGGGGTCGAAAGCAAAGAATACTCTCAAGGGCCGCCCCTGACATTGGATTCGCAACTCCTTCATATTCGAGTGCCGTGAACCCTTCACCGTATCCGCGTACGGACGGGAAAGGTGCGGCCCCAGTTGTTCCAGCAGCCGCACATTCGCATCGATGGCGGTCTGCTGAGCGGATGAAAGATCGCACCACCATCGCCCAAAATCATCCGTGAACTCAACCTGCCACATTGTGATATTATAACCTATGGGTGATATGCGTCAAGGGTTATAAAGCACGACACAGCCGCACTGCCAACGTCACGGCGGTTGATGCCCTGAGGCCTAACAAACAGCCCCCGCCGACCAGACTTCACGGTCGTATAGATCCGCAATCCGGCAATCTCCCAACACCCATCCGCAAAAAGTTCTATTGGTGTCCTGTCGCCCCGATTTTGGCTAAAGGCCAAAATAGAGCAGGTGAATTTAGAGCAGGGGATCACGGAGAACAACCATGAATCGCACAAGCCGAAGTGAAATATTACCCAACGGTCCGATGCAGTGTCACAGAGATTCCGTGTGATCGATTTGAGAAAATTCTTCGGTTTGGATTTCAACGTCTGGATGCAGCCGGTCATGCCCATGGATATCCTGGTTGTCCCGCAATCGAGGTGGGAGAGGCTCAAAGATGTGCCGGGGCTGATTTACAGGGAGACCGCCCGGCAGGGGAGGATCGTTTATGAATCCAAGTAGGGCGCGACAACCGCCCGGCGAATGCCTTTGTGGTCATTGAAGCTCAAACAGCATTTGCCACTACGGCGCGGCTCTCCGGTTTTCTTGTCCTTGTAGAGCGGACAAAAAACACTCTTATTTTCCTTGCTTTCACCGCCTGACCCGCCGTAAATCACCGCACGTTGATGCCCCTCTTTTCTTTCCAGACAATGCCTCTTTCTCGGCGGCCTTCAACGCGGCGTCAATCTTCGCCACCGTGGCGGCGGTGGGATTGCCCTTGGCCCGTTCCAGGCGGTTCAAGTGCGCTATCGCCAGTCCGGCCCGCCGGGCCAATTCGGCTTGTGAGAGTCCCAACCGGCGACGCGTGCGGATAATCTCCCGTGCGATGGACGCCCGCAAGTATTCCCGTGCCGGATAGTTGCCGCTTGGCAGCTTGGCGGGCATGGGCGGCATGTGCAGTTCCGGCGTCGGTGATCCCGCCCGCACCAGCAGTTTGAGATACTCGGTTTCGGGAAGCAAGGTCAGGCGT
>JAJZKY010000305.1 GCA_021803885.1 Planctomycetota bacterium | reverse complement strand
TGCAACCACCGTCGCGCTGTGTGATGCTGGGTTTACTTGCCGTGCGTTTGGGGGTAATTTTGGGCCACCGTATGAATGGGTAGCGTCTGGCCAAGCGGATGAAAGCGCCAGACCTGCGTGGGGCATACGCCATTAAGGAGATAGACCATGATTGGCGAAATGATTTTACTGCGTGTGTACCTGCGCAGTTCCGATCTATATCACTTCGCTCCGGTTTACGAGCGCCTGGTGCAGGCCGCCAGCCGCCAAAAGCTTGCCGGAGCAACGGTGCTGCGCGGCATCATGGGATTTGGCCCACACGGCACTTTAATGCCCTCAGACTACCGGTGGACCAGTGCTTCCCCGGTGATTGTGGAACTCGTTGACGAAGCGGGAAAAATCGCGGCCTTTGCCCAGCACGTATTTCCTCAACAGATGAAAACCGGCCTGGCCACCCTGGAACGGGCCTCCGTGATGATGTATCAAAAAAGAGGCAAGCCTCACCAAAGCCGACTGCCGGCGCCGATTGAACCTCTCACTACCCTTCCCGATTTAAAAGGAGATGCACTCATGCGAATCGATCACGATGGAGTTCTACTGCGGATATTCATCGGCGAAGCGGATGAATGGGAAAATAAGCCGCTCTTTGAGGCCATCATTGCCAAGGCCCGTGCGGCAGGCATGGCCGGTGGAACCGTACTCAAAGGTTCCCTCGGCTTTGGAGCTAACAGCGTACTGCACACCAACAAGGTCTTGGCGCTTTCCACGGATCTGCCGATTGTCATTGAAATTGTGGATTCCCGCGAAAAAATCCAAAGCTTTCTGCCCACGCTGGATCATCTGGTGCAGGAAGGCATGATCACCATGGAAGGCGTCCATATTTACAAATACACGCACAATCCCGTAGATGCGGCTGCCAAAGCATCCTCAACGCCAGACCCGGGATAAGCCATGGTAACTCAAGCCGCTACCAGACTGATCAGCGCCACAATCAAAACACCACTGATATAATTGCACGGTATGAATAGTAAATGGACCATTTCTTCCCCCATTGGGTCTAAGCGTAAACATGGGTACCGCCCCGGATTCGGCATGCTTTTCGCGGGCCTGACCATCATTGGCCTTTTGGAAATTCTGCTGTTTTGTTCTCTCGTCGGCTCTCTTCCAGCAGGCCCAGCCAAGTGGATTGGTACGCAGGTGCGCATTCATATCACCCCATGGGCTTGGAGCGCTTACCTGATGGTGCTCTTGGGTTTGCTGGCCAGATTGGACGGCGTTTCATGGTTGCGGCGATTCCGGAATCGGTTTTGGATATGCTGGCTGTGGTCCATTCCGGCATGGTGTTACTTTGATTTTCTGAACTTTTACTTCATGCGCGACCCGGCAACAGGACTCCACGCCTGGAACTATCAAGGAATGCCCACCAACCCGTGGGACCGCGGATTAGGTTATCTGCTGGCATTTGCTGCCATTGCCCCCGGCATGTTTTTAACCGCGGAAGTGCTCATGCGCATGGGGATGACCCGATTGAAGAGTAGCCCCGTGCGCATAGGACTCGCTTGGCAAATTGCCACGCTTTTTTTGGGTGCAACCCTATTTTTTTGGCCATTTGTTTTTCGCAGCCCCATTGCCAACCTGGCCATTTGGGTCAGCCTGCTCTTTCTGTTGGACCCCATTAATTTCTGGTGCGGACGGCCCAGCATTATCGGGGACTGGCGGCAGGGCCGCTGGGGACGCACCTTTGCTTTGATGCTCGGCGGTTTATGTTGCGGGTTGCTGTGGGAATTCTGGAATTACTGGGCCATTGCCAAATGGACTTATCATCTCCCCTTTCTTGGTTCGTGGCAGCACATTCGCTATTTTCAAATGCCGGCGCCCGGCCTGATCGGTTTTGCCGGGTTCGGGGTGGAGGTGTGGGTGATATGGCAATTCAGCCTCCTGGCATTACGCCGCGTGGTGGAAGGGGAACAAAAAACCGCACCGGCTGATTTGCAACTCTCGCGAGATGGATGTATTTAATCCATCGGCGGCAATGGCCTTAACCGGCAACCCGCCCATACCCGTGTCCCTTTTTTTAGGACTATGCTGATGTCCCCCATCGAAGCGAATCTCCAACGGCTGGGCATTGTTCTGCCGGCTGCCCCAAAGCCTGTTGCTGCATACGTGCCTTATGTCATAGCCAACCACCTGGTGGTGGTCAGCGGGCAACTGCCGGTGCAGAACGGCGAATTAAAGTTCAAAGGGAAAGTTCCCACCATGATTTCCGTTGAACATGGCCAACAGGCCGCCCGGCTGGCCGTGATCAATGCCCTGGCGGTGCTGCACAGTGCCTGCGCTGGAGATTGGACCAAAGTGGATCGTATGGTGCGACTAGGCGTCTTTGTTCAATGTGAGGCTGATTTTATCGAGCAGGCCACGGTAGCCAACGGAGCCAGTAATCTGCTGCTGGAAGTTTTCGGCCCGGCGGGCCGCCACGCCCGTGCGGCGGTGGGCGTCAATGCCCTGCCGCTGGGCGCCGCGGTGGAACTGGAACTGATGGTGCAAATTAAATGAGGCCCGGCTGGCCAGGCCCCCGCCGCCTGATTTTGACTTTCCACAATTGCCTCTACCGGCGATACTGTCCATTATGCGATGGATCACATTTGGCATCCTGCTGTACCTGGCCACGGCCCTACAAGTTGCTCACTTCGGACAATGGAGCGAGGCTGGCTATTTTCACATTGAATTTATTCCCATGCTGGCGGTATTTTATGCCCTTTATCCAACGGAAGACTCGGCCCTGCTGGCCTGCTTTTGCTGCGGATTGGTGTATGATCTGACCGCAACTGGCCTTTTTGGGGTCAACACCATATCGCTTTCCTTGGCTGGCTATGCCATCACCCGAATTCGGATGAACATTTTTCGCCAGAATCCCATCAGCCAATTCGTGCTCGTATTTCTGACGGTTATGCTTGTTCTGTTGGGCAAAAATGTGCTCATCCGCATGGCTTTGTGGAGCGCGGCTCAACCCACAACGGACATATCCGGGTATGCCGCCACCACCGCCATTGCCTTTTCCAGCGCCATTTATACGGCGATTCTGGCGCCCTGGGTTTTCCGCGGACTATTTATGATCGGATCCCTGTTGGGTTTTGATGGGCCATCGCTGCACCTGACCAACCGGAAGCGATGAACTCTGCGGCCGAACTTGGTATCATCCATTCAGATCGTCAGAACGTGACGACGGCGGGAATGGTTTCTTACAGGTACTTGCCCGGATGTTGAAACGCCGCCTTATTTTGCTCTTCGTCTTAGCCCTGATCGTGGCGTTCATTCTCGTTGTGCGCCTGTATCAACTGCAGGTGCTTCAGGCACGGATGTGGAAAGATCGCGCCCGCAGCTTCAGCTACCGGCACATAGTGATTCCCTCCGTTCGCGGCGCTATTGTGGATCGCAAGGGCCGCTACCTGGCCGTTGAACAACCCTGCAACAACCTCGCCATTGAATATCAGGCCATGAATCGTGATTACCTGTGGATCACCCGTCAGGCCATTGATGAACTTCAAGACGAGCATTTAACCCGAGCTCAGATCATCGCCCGATTGCCCACAACCAGAAAAAAAATAGCGGCCCGGTTGCTCCGCCTGCCCGCCGCTATCGCCCGCCATTGCCACATTCCTTTGGCTGCCGTGCTCGAAACCTTTGATACCATCCGCAGGCGAATGGCGTTTTTGCGCCAGGACATCTGGACCCTCCGTTACGGCCATGACAATAACGTCCGAGCTGACGTTTCTCCCTCAGATCGTCAACAAGATATGGCTGTGGCACTTAGCCAGGGACTGAATTTACTTGAGGCCCATGAAGCCCATACCGTGGTTCCGGATATTCCCGATCAAGTCGCGTTTTATTTTCAAAAACACGCCCGCCGCTATCCCGGCCTGGTGGTCGTCCCCAGCAAACACCGGGTATATCCGTTTGGCGACGTAGCCGCCCAGGTCATTGGAGCGCTGCGTCAGGTGACGCCCGCGGCGCTGCGGAAAAATCGGTTTGTGCTGCCACGCCTTATTCCCGGCAAGTTGTCCGACACCCGCGGCAACCTCAAGGGCTATCTGCCGGGAGACAGTATGGGTGCATTTGGGGTGGAATACGCCGCTGAAAATTTGCTCCGACCCACTCGCGGCGTGGAACTGCTGCGCCTGGATGGCAAACAGGTGCCGCAGGCTTACCGCCCGCCCATTCCCGGACGCACGGTGCGCTTGACCTTGGATATTGAGCTCCAGCGGCAACTTCAACAAAGATTGCTGAATTGGCAAACGCATCTGCTTTACTTTCATGGAGCCATGCACCGCGCCGCGGTGGTGGTGCTTTCCGTGCGCACCAATCGCGTGTTGGTCATGCTTTCTTTGCCCACGTACAACCTCAATAGTTATCACCAGGATTTTCCCAAGTTAATCGCCGATGCTCAACTTCCCCTGATCAACCGGGCCATCAGCAGCGCATACCCGCCAGGCAGCATTGTCAAGCCTCTGGAGGCCGCCTACGCCCTGACCGTGGGTGCCCTTGCACCCAATACGGTCATGAATTGCGGAGCCTATTTGTTGCCCGGCCACCCCAATATTTTTCGCAACTGGACCTATCCCGTGGCGCCCGGCAACCTCAATATGGTGCAGGCTCTGGAACAATCCTGCGATACTTACTTTTACCGGGTGGGCATGAAACTCGGGCTGAAGCGCCTGGTTGAAGGGTACCGGGCTTTCGGCCTTGGTTCGGCCACCGGCATCGGCCTCCATGAGGAAACCGGCGGATATTTACCCCCCGCCCAGCCGGATCGCAGCCAATTTAGAATTACCGACTGGGCCATTATGATGGGCATCGGCCAAGGCCCCATGGCGGTCACGCCTCTGCAAATGGCCAATGCCTATACGGCGATGTTGCGCGGCGGCGTATGGATGCAGCCGCAGATTATTGAACAAATCCACCGTCCACCGCCGCGCCTGTTGCACCTGAACGTGCTGGATTTAAGTTTCGTCAAACAGGGGATGTATCTGGTGGTCCATGGGCCTCACGGAACCGCCCCGGTGCTCCGCATGGGGCTGCCTGTGGCCGGCAAAACCGGCACCGCCCAAACCGCCGAACGCATCGATATCAATGGCAAGATCACCATCAAAAAGGGAGATGATGCCTGGTTTGTAGGCTTTGTGCCGGCCAACAAGCCCAAGTACGTGCTCGCGGCCATCGTGGAAATGGGCGGCGATGGCGGCCGTCGGGCCGGGCCGATTGTCAAGACCTGCATTCAATTGATGCAACAGCGCGGCTACCTGCCGCAGGCGGCGACACCTTGACCGATACGCAAAAGACCGATTCTTCCGCCACCCCGCTCAACCCCGACGCCTTGCGTCCGGCGCGCATCATCCATCGCCGCACCGATGACGATTCCTCCATCATTTTGCGCCTCTGGAATCGACTGCTGCCGCGACTGCTCGGCACCCGCATCGCCTGGCTTCTGCTGGGTAGCATCCTGCTTTTATGCCTCATCAGTCTCGCGGCGGTGCACGTTTCCTCGCCGCATCTGGCACGTGTGCAGGAAATTCATATCGGCATTGGTCTGATTGTATTGCTAGCCGCCATTGCCCCCACCTATCGACACATCGGTCGATATGCCTACGCTTTTCTCGCCTTCACCCTGCTGTTGCTCCTGGCGGTGCTTAAAGCCCCTGCCGTCAACGGCAGTCACCGCTGGTTCATACTACCAGGCGGCATCAACTTTCAACCAAGCGAACTGGCCAAGATCGCGTTTGTCATGTCTGTGGCGTGGTATCTGCGGTTGCATAAGGATATCCACGGGCTTTCGCGCCTGGTCGTGCCCTTTCTGCTGATGTTGCTGCCCATGGGGCTGATCCTCATTGAATCCGATCTCGGTACGGCTTTGCTATTTCCTTTGGTGCTGTATGCCATGCTCATCGCGGCCGGAGCCAGATTGCGCCACCTCGTGGCCATCGCGCTGATAGCCATATCCATTGCCCCCGGTTGCTATCCACTACTCAAACCTTATCAAAAACAACGCATTATTTCCATGTTTGTCCAAAACAAGCCTACCTCTGGCGAACTGCATGGCATACAGCACCAAAGGAAATAGCAAAGCCGTACCGAGATCGGATTCAATGAGGATCAGCCCCA
>JAJZKY010000304.1 GCA_021803885.1 Planctomycetota bacterium | reverse complement strand
GCGGCGCCGGTTATATTGGCGCGATCACCGCGGAAGTCCTGCTCGAACATGGCTATGAAGTTGTGATCTATGACAACCTGTCGCACGGCTTCCGCGATGCCGTGCCCCAGGGCGCGCACTTTGAACCGGGTGAAGTCGCAGACGGGGAAAAACTCGAGTCCCTGTTGCGCCGTCATCAAGTCACCGGGGTAATGCACTTTGCCGCCTGGATTGAAGTCGGCGAATCCATGCGCGATCCGGGCAAATACCTAAACAACAACTTCAGCGCGCCGCTGGCGCTGCTTGAGGCCATGCGGCGGACCGCGGTTCGCGATTTGGTGCTTTCCTCCACGGCCGCGGTTTATGGCCTGCCCGAGAGCGTTCCCATTCGGGAAGGCGCCCCCTTGCGCCCCATCAATCCCTACGGTCTGAGCAAGCTGATGCTGGAGACCGCGCTCGCCTGGCAAGCCCGCAGTCACGGCCTGCGCTATGCCGCGCTGCGCTACTTTAACGCCGCGGGCGCCACCCGCGAGCGCGGCGAACGGCATCAGCCTGAATCGCATTTGATTCCATTAGTTATGGAGGCCGCGCTCGGCCGGCGTGAGGCGATTGAAATCTATGGCGACGACTACGATACCCCCGACGGCACCTGCATCCGCGACTATATCCATGTTCGGGACCTGGCCGAAGCGCATGTGATTGCGCTGCGGCGATTAGCAGTGGATGCCGGCGCGGAGCCTGCCGGCCCGGTGGCACCCGATCTGGCCCGCCGTGCTTATAACCTGGGCAATGGCCGCGGATTTTCCGTGCGCGAGGTGATTGCCGCGGTGGAGCGGATCAGCGGCCGCAAGGTGCCGGTGCGGATTGCCCCGCGCCGGCCCGGCGATCCGGCGCGGCTGATCGCATCTGCCGATAAAATGCTCGCCGCCGGATGGCGGCCGCGCTATGCCGAACTGGAACCCATCGTCGAATCCGCCTGGCGCTGGCTGATTGCACGCGAGGCCCATTAGTGCCACAGAAAACCGCATTACGGCAAAACGATGAAAATGCCTGGCTCGAGTGGGTGCGCCGACAGGTGCGGCCAGCGGCGGCTGGCGGGCTGCGCCTCGGCATCGGAGATGATGCCGCGATTGTGCGCCCCCGAGGCGGCTGGGAAATCGCAGTGACCACCGATCTGATGATTGATGGCACTCATTTTCGCCGCGGGGTTGACCGGCCGGAGGATTGCGGTTACCGGCTGGCGATGCGTGGCTTGAGCGATCTGGCCGCCATGGGGGCCGAACCCTGGATGCTGTTTTTTTCCGCCCTTTGGCCCAAAGATGAGCCGCCAGCCTGGCGGCGTTCCGTGCATCGCGGCCTGACTCAGGCTGCGCATGCGGCCGGCGCCACGCTGGCCGGTGGAGACGTATCCAGCGGAGTTCATGCGTGCTTTGACATCGTGGCGCTCGGACAAATTCCTCGTGGCGAGGCGCTGCGGCGGGATGGCGCGCGCCCAGGAGATCGCATTTTTGTCAGCGGGACATTGGGTCAGGCAGCCTGGGGCCGGCAGATGCTCGACCATGGCCACATACCCCAAAATCCACGCGAACGCTCGGCGCTGCGGCGATGCCAGCGTCCATGCGCTCGCTGGGAGTTGGGACAAAAACTCCGCGGCCTGGCCTCGGCAGCCATGGATTTAAGCGATGGATTGAGCAGCGACCTCGACCGGCTCTGCGCCGCCAGCGGCGTCCATGCCCGGGTTGACGAAACCAGCTTGCCTTTGGCCAGCCCGGCGGGGATGGGACAAAATTTTCTTGCTCTAGCCCTGCATGGCGGCGAGGATTACGAATTGCTTTTTACAGTACCGCGGCGGAAGCTAGCCGCACTGACGCAGCGGACCGGCGCCAGCATCCAACTGACGGAAATCGGCGAGATTTTGCCCGTTCGCCGTGCCCGCAAGTCTCAGCCGCGGCTTTGGCTGCAAGCCGAAAACGGCCAGAGCCAGCCGCTGGCGCCCCAGGGTTGGGATGCCTTGCGATCGCATACGCGGCATTAAATCTTTGTGTTCCTACCCCACTCTTATCTTTCCGCACTGCTGCTGTTGATCCTCAGCATGCTGCTTTGGGGCAGTTGGGCCAATGCCCAAAAAGCCGAGCACGGGCTGCCGTTTGAGCTGTTTTACTGGGACTATGTATGGGGTTTGCTGCTGACGGTCTGGCTGGCAGGCATAACGCTGGATAATTTGCGGCCATACACTTCCGAGAATTTTTTCAAGAATCTGGCCCATGCCAATTCCAGTCATCTGCTGGAAGCGCTGGCTGGGGGCGCGGTTTTCAACCTTGGCAATGTCCTGCTGGTGGCCGCGATTTCCCTGGCCGGGATGGCGGTAGCGTTTCCGGTCGGGGCCGGAATCGGGCTGGTGCTGGGAGTGGGGCTCAACTATGCCATCGCGCCCAGTGGCAATCCGGTTTTACTGTTCGGCGGCATCGTTCTGGTGCTGCTGGCCATCGCGCTGGATGCGCGCGCGTATGCGGGATTGAAGCATAACGCCGGCTCCGCCAGCCGTTCCGGCGTGGCCGTGAGTATGGCCGCGGGGATTGCCATCGGCTTGTTTTACCCTCTGGTTGCACGGGCTCTGCGCGGTCCCGGGCATCTGAATCCGTATACGGTGCTGGCCATTTTTTCAGCCGGCGTATTGGTGTCTTCATTTCCCCTGCTTTTCTGGTTCATGCGCCATCCCCTGCAGGGACCACGGGTGGGACTACAAGATTACCGGAAAATGCCCCTGCGCCAGCATGCCTGGGGATGGCTGGCCGGCGCGCTCTGGGCGCTGGGCACGGCAGCGAATTTTGCCGCTTCCTATTTGCCCTTGATTGGCCCGGCCACGGCTTTTGCCCTGGGCGAAGGCAATACCATGATCTCGGCACTCTGGGGCGTGCTGGTGTGGAAAGAATTCCGCGGCGCGAACCGGCGGGTGCAGATTCTGATTTTTTTTATGTTCGTCAGCTTTGCCGCCGGGCTGGTGGCGATTGCCCTGGCGCCGATCGTACACTGACCCTTTTATACTCTCCGAAAGTATTAAACATACAACCATCCGCCATCCCCGGTCTTCTGAATTTCATCATGCGAACAAGGCTGATCCAAAGGAATGTGAAATTCCTGGAGATGGCCGGAATCGGTTCCGGGAGGAAACGGTCATGCGAGTGTGGATTCAATGGGCATGTGCGGCGTGTGCCGTATTGGGTTTCAGTTTTAGTCTTTGGGGACAGACGACCGGGCAAATCACCGGAACTGTAACCGACACTTCGGGCGCCATTGTGCCGGGCGCGACGGTGCGGGTGCAGTCGCCCAGCAAGGGCATTAACCGCATCGTCACCACCAACGGATCGGGAAATTATCTGGTCGCCGGCTTGCCCTACGGGGTCTATAACCTGCAAGTCTCTGCACATGGCTTCAAGACCTACCTTGCCAAAGGCGTGGTTCTGCGCACGGGCGAGAAAGCCCGGGCCAATGTCGCACTGCAAGTGGGTGCGGTCACCAGCACCATCACCGTTTCCGGCGCCTCGGTGGCCAAGGTGCAACTGGAAACCGCCACGGTTTCGACCACGGTCAATGCCCGCCAGGTGAGCCAGTTGGAATTGAACGGCCGCAATTTTACCCAGCTCGTGATGCTGGTGCCCGGGGTGGTCAACGTCAACGGCACCGACGAGCAGCATGTCGGCATTTATGGCGGGGTTGGATACAACATCAATGGCGGCCGCTCGACCGAAAACAACTGGGAAGTTGACGGCGCCAATGTGGAAGACAACGGCAGCAACGGCGCGCTCAATGTCTATCCCAGCATTGACGCCATCGCCCAGGTGCGGGTGCTGTCGTCTAATTACGGCGCCCAGTATGCCCGTGATGCCTCGGCCACCGTGCTGGTGCAGACCAAATCGGGCTCTAATCAATGGCATGGCGATGCCTATGAGTTTTTCCGCAACAAAGACCTCAATGCCCGCAATTTCTTCGCCTCCACCCGCTCGCCCTACAGCAAAAACGATTTTGGCTTCACGGTGGGCGGGCCGATCATCAAAAATAAAACGTTTATCTTCTGGTCGTCGGAATGGCGGCGCAGCACCGCGCCGGTGGGCTTTAACCTGCAAGTGCCTTCGGTCGCCGAGCGCAGCGGCAATTTTAACGATGTCTGCCCGGCGTCGGGGCCGGGAGTGACGCCCGCCACCGTGGATCCGACCGCGCCCACCGCGGGCCAGACCTATGCCCAGGCCTTCCCGAATTGCCCCACCCAGCCCAATGCGGCCACGCCCAGCTATTTTCCCGGCAACCAGGTTACGGTCAGCCCCGATGCGGCGGCGCTTTTGCCTTTGATATCCCTGCCCAACAGCGGCTCCGGGGCCAGCTCGTTTTTTATCTCCAACCCCAGCTTTCCCACGAAATGGTATGAAAGCATGTTTCGCATTGACCAGAATCTGGGCTCGAACTGGCATATCTATTATCAGTTCATCCATGATTCCTGGAACACGGTGGTGGCGCCCACGCTCTGGTCAGGTTCGTCGTTTCCCACCATCGCCACCAATTTTCAAGGCCCGGGCGTGGCCATGGTGGCGCATTTAACCGGAATCCTCAGCCCGACCCTGACCAACGAATTTATCGCCGCCTACACCGCTGACCATATCAATTTGACCAATTCCGGTCCGATCACGCGGCCCAGCACTTTTACCATGCCGGGATTGTTCGCCAACGGCTTTGACGGGGGCGTATTGCCCGGTTTCACGTTGTGCTGCAATCCCCAGGACAATTTCAAGGAAAGCAACAGCCGCATGCCCTGGGACAACTCCAATCCCACGTACTCTTTCCGCGATCAGATCAACCAGATTACCGGCAGCCATAACCTGTATTACGGGGCGGAATTCGATGCGGCGCAGAAAAATGAAGTCACCACCGGGGACACCCAGGGCTTCATCAATTTCGCGAATAATTGGCCAGGCACGACCGGCAACGCCCTGGCCGACATGTTTACCGGACAAATATCCAGTTTTTTCCAGGCGAATAATAAACCTAAATACTACGACCGCTATAAAACCGGCGACATCTTCTTCCAGGACGACTGGCACGCCACCCCCCGCCTGACTCTGGATCTGGGCATGCAGATTGATCTGATGGGCGGCTACACCGACAAATACAATATCACCTATAACTTCGATCCCGCCGCTTATAGCGCGGCCAATGCCCCGGTTTTTAACGGCGGCGTGGCCGGCAACGGCACCTTTACCCCCGGCGTGGGCAATCTGTTTGACGGACTGGTCAACTGCGGTCACGGCAGCGTGACCCCGACCTGCAACAACAATCACCTCTGGAACTGGGCCCCGCGGCTGGGCTTTGCCTGGGATGTGTTTGGCAACGGCACCACCTCGCTCCGCGGCGGGTATGGAATTTTCTACGACCACACCAACAGCAACGATATTATTGACGCGCTGCGAAACCCGCCCACCCAGTTGATTCCGACGGTCTTTCATCTCAACGGCTACAATGCCGTGGCCGGCGTCAGCGCGGCCAGCTCACCGCTCAGCATCAGCGCCATTCCCACCGTTGGACTGTGGCCAATGGTGCAGCAATGGAATCTCGATGTGGAGCACCAGTTCGCGACCAATGTGGTGGGTGAACTGGCTTATGTGGGCAGCCATGGCACGCACCTGATGCAGCAGATGGATTTTAACCAAATCCATCCTGTATCAACCCTGGCCGGCACGCCTTATGGCGCCGGCGGAGCGCTGGCCGGCCAGCCGATCAACTGCTCGGCGCCGTATAACCCCGCCACCGCGCCTCCGCGCAGTGATTTGGGCACCGCCAATCAATGGATCGTCAATCAATACGTTGCCTGCGGCGGCAACCCCAATTTTTACGTGCCCTACATTGGCTATGGCGGGATTGATTTTCTCACCCCGGGCGCGATTTCCAACTACAACGCCCTGCAGGCCAGCCTGCATGGCAGCTTTGGCGGATTGTTTACCAGTATTGCCTATACCTTCAGCCATGCCCTGGATGACTCCTCCAGCCGGTATGACGGAACTTTTGTCAATTCCTATGACCTGCGACCCATGTATGCCAGTTCGAACTTTGATGTCCGCAATAACTTCAGCATGAGCTGGGTTTATCAGCTGCCTTTTGCCCGCGGCAATGC
>JAJZKY010000303.1 GCA_021803885.1 Planctomycetota bacterium | reverse complement strand
CGAGCCGTGGACCGCCGCCTGTTTCGTCAAGTACCGGCACCTCTAATCTAGCAGTAATTGTTTAGCGTGTTGATTCGGCCTCACGGAAGGTACTTGTTCCGATTCAGCGGATCGGTACTCAGTGAGCATGGAGTCGCTGGTGGAGGAAAACGCTCGGCTACGGCAAGAAGTGGCGGAGTTGAAGTCCGCCAAGGAGCGATTGGAGCGTCGGGTACAGAAACTGGAGCGTCGGGTACAGGAACTGGAGCGCCGGGTTGAAGGTTTGTTGCGTGCCTTGGAAGAGGCGCGCCGGGCCGGCAAGCGTCAGGCTGCGCCGTTCTCGCGTCAGGAAGCAAAGGCCGATCCAGCCAGGCCAGGGCGGAAAGCGGGAGTCAGGTATGGCAGCCGTAATCGCCGTGCGATCCCGGCTAGGATTGAACAAACGCTGGCAGTTGAATTGCCGGGCTGTTGCCCGCGCTGCGGCGGGGAGTTGGAAGAGACCAGGATCGAGAAGCAATACCAGACCGAGCTACCACAGCCCAAGGTGGAACGGATCGGGTTTCGCATTCATGTGGGCCGGTGCAAGCGTTGCGGACGGCGGGTGCCGGGCCGGCATCCGCGCCAGACCTCGGATGCAGTGGGCGGAGCGGCTTCGCAACTGGGAGCGCGGAAATCGCAACCTATTTACTTATGAAAAGCTGGTAGAACAGATTCGCGGCTCGCCCGGCGTGGCACCGGACGAAACCGGCTGGAAGGTCGGTGGGCGACTGTGGTGGATGTGGGCCTTCAGCAACGACAAACTGACGGTGTATTCCATTCAGCCGGGCCGCGGATACGAACAGGCAAGCGCGATTCTGGGGCCGGACTTTGACGGGTTTCTGGTGCGGGATGGATGGGCTGTCTACCGGCGCTTCACCCAGAGGCAGCCCACCAAACGTGTATGGCGCATCTGCTCAGGCGCTGCCGCGAAATGATGGCGGTGGCCCGGCCGGGAACGGCGGCGTTGCCGAGCACGGTACAACAGATTCTGCAAACCAGTTTGAAGTTGCGGGATCGGAGGGATCGGAATCAGATTGGCGAGCGCGGACTAGCGATTGCTCGTGGCCGGTTGGAGACCCGTCTGGACTGCGTCTGAATCGCAACAAAGGGCGCACATACACAGGGCGTTCTGGTCAGCATCCTCCAAACATGCCGCCAGCAGTGCCGGCCCGCAACCGCCTTTCTGCAGCAACTGCTCCATCTGCCCAAGCCCAAAGCTCTGGAACTGATCCCCACCACTCCCCGCTAAACAAATACGCGCGAGGTTGGGGCTTGCCGGACCGGATTGTGCTTGGCGATGCGGGATACGGCGAGGCAACGGAGTTTCGCGATAGGTTGGAAGAGCAAAGCTCTGCGATGGCAGATCCACCGAACGGCTTGTAGATGCATTTCGGAAGCGTCCGTATCCACATCGAATGCGATTGTTTTATGGACGACGGCAGCCTGCGCGTTCGGCGCGAAGATGTGCGCCGCCGCGTGCTTGAGCAATTACCCTGTCTGTGCGCGCCGCGACTCACCAGTATGTAAGGCTGAAATTATCCAGGTACGTGGTATTCGCATCCGGTTTGGAATCTCCACCCATCTGGTAGTTCACTGTGACTCCCCACCATGTGGAGTCGGCGGTTCCTGGAGGATATGTCTTGTCCAGCGTGTAGGTGGTCCCATCCAGCTCTATGGATTGATACAGAAGTGTGTTATCTGACTCCCTTTGCGCATGAATGGTCAGGTGGTTCCATCCATTCACGAATTTGCATGGAATGCCTGCTGAGGCCCAATGTTTATCTGCATTGTCCCAGATATCCCAGTCTCCGTCGCCAAGATAGTTGCATTGAGTGCCCCATATCATCCCTATGCCGTTCATGTACATGCTGATGTCGAACTCCAGCACTTGCGTGATCGAGACGTCCGTCACATAGAAGTCTACGTCGTAAATGAAGTTATTCAGGGTCGGCAGGAGCGTGTGATCGGCATCTCTTAACTGCGGTGAATTTGTCCCCATGAGTTGTGCCGAGAACAGTGCATCCCCATATGGCTTCGTGCCATCAATAATAAACTGGGTTGCGTCGTTGCTCAGGGAGGGTAAGGTGATCCCATACTGCATCGACCAGGCATAGCCATTGCAAGGGGATGGACTGCAATCTACGTAGTTCGGTGCCCCCTGCCCCCAGGATTCCCAGTTGCCAGAAGCCGTTTGAATGTTGGAGATTACGGTTCCTTCGGGTGCAGAGTCTCCGCTGATCCCTGATGTGCCGGTTGTTCCTGAAGTACCGGATGTGCCGGTCGTTCCTGAAGTATTGGAGGTGCTGCTGGTTCCAGAACTTCCGGTCGTCCCGGAACTGCTACCTGTTCCCGACGCGCCGTTTGTCCCTGAAGTACTGGAGGTGCTGCCGGTTCCGGAACTTCCGGTCGTCCCAGTACTGCCACTTGTTCCAGACACGCCGCTCGTCCCGGAAGTTCCGGAGACTCCCGAAGTTCCACTGGTCCCGGCAACGGAAGCGGCCGAAGTGGTCAGTGGGTTGGAGGTTCCACCGCCGCACCCGGCAAGGAAAATTGGAATAGCTAGACCCACGAATGCCCCTATCGATCGCATCATATTCCCGCCGGCCCAGTACCGGGCCAACTGGATTTCCAATCGACGAGAATGGCATTGTTTCCTCTTCACGACCCTGGGGGAATGCTCGTGCCGTTGACTGCCCTCAGGGCAAGCAATGCTGCGATCCGTGGACAGCTCAGTCCAGCCCGAATGGGCCGTTCTTGTTCCGAACTGACAGAAAAGTACCTGAAAGCGACCCATAGATACTCTCCTGGAGGTTTCGCTTAGCCATGAACGCCGCGCAGAAAAATGCCGGTGAGGATGGATTGAGGCAGTCTGAAAATTATTTGGTGACCCGATAGTACCCAATAAACTTGACAACAGTACCCATAAATATGGTTACGGTAGTTCAAAAAGTAACTAGTCTCCGGGCGGCTTCATGCGAAATGAGGTAAAAGGGAGGTGACGGTGCCAGAGTGAAACAATGCCTGGACTGGTCTTCAAGCTTTAGAGGGGGGTAGCACCCGCAGCGCTATGGAAAGGGAAGAATCCGGGGAGCGTTTCTGCGACTGCATCCGGTAGGGTGGGACAGTCGATACCAGGCACAGCGTAAATTGGTTGACCCTGATCCGTGGATACAGAAGCGGCGCGGCAGCTCTTGAAACAGTTCCATTAGGAAGAGAAGATCGAGCAGGCCAAACAGCAGCAGAACCCGGAGCAGATCGCTTTATTCCGGAAGAGGCCGATGCGCTGGCTGGCCTGTGCGAAGTGAATCGGGAGTTGGTGCGGGAACTGAGCCGGCGTTGTCCGGATCAGCGCATCTCCACGGTGGATCAGGACGCGACGAGCGCATGGAGGCGTTGCGCGCGCAATGCAACATTCCTGGAATCCGCTAAAGATTTTGCCGTCTACGTACTCCTATGTTGACGAAGCAGATGCAAGTGCAATTCAAGTCGAAAAACCGGACATGCCGGGTACAACATATATGAGTACAATCATGGTCGAACCGTGTGCCGCCCAGCAATTCCATGCTCGATTCTTCAGGAAATAAGACCAAAACCAGCGAACGGCAACTGCGGCTGCGCGCAGAACGTGCCGAAAGGCAGCTGGCGGAACTGCTCGCAACGTTGCCCTACGGCTACGTCAGCATCAATCGCGACTGGATATTTACCTTCGCCAATGAGCAGGCTATCGAAGCCACCCGCAGGCAACAGGAACGGCTTCTAGGCGAGAACGTCTGGAATATATGGCCCGAAATAGTCGGAACGAACGTGGAAACGCAATATCGGCGCGTGATGGAAACGCGCTCCCCGTCGCATTTTGAATATTACAGTCCAGTCCAGGACTCGTGGTTCGAACTCCACGTCTATCCGATCGAGGATGGGATTGGAGTGTATTTCCAGGACATCACCCAGCGGCGGCGCGCGGAAGAATCATTGCAGGCAAGCGAGCGCCGCTATCGCGTCTTTACGGAACTGAACCCGCAGCTGATTTTAATGGCCGATACCCACGGCCAGGTGACCCACGCCAACCAGCGACTGCTGGACTACAGCGGCATGACACTGGACGAGACTCGCGGCGAAGGCTGGCGCAAGGCGGTGCATCCGGACGATGACTTGCGTGTGCTGCACGCATGGATGGAAGCGTTGGCGCACGATGTCGATTTTGAAATAGAGACGCGCATTCGTCGAGGATCGGACGGAGCCTTTCGATGGTTCTGGGTGCGCGGGTTGCCGGTTCGCGACGACCACAACAAGACACTGTATTGGCTGGGCGTCTGCATCGATGTGCATGAACACAGGATGGCGGTTGAGGAACTGAAAAGGAGCCAGCAGGAAACCGAGCATCAGAGGCTGGAACTGGAAACGGTGTATCGCACCGCGCCCATCGGTCTGGCGCTGTTCGATCCGGTCGAATTTCGATATCTGCGACTGAACGATCGGCAGGCGGAAATTGTCGGGCTGCCGATGGGCGAGATTCTCGGGAAAACCCTGACGGAAATTGCGCCGATTGAAGGCCTGAATGAAATGTTTCAACAGGTCGCCCAGGGCAATCCGATCACCAACCATCTGCTGGAAGGCGAACTGCCGATGCAGCCTGGCCAACATCGCTATTGGACGGTCAACTGTTACCCTGTCTACGGACCGGATGGGACCGTTCGCGCGATTACGACTGCTTCCCTGGAGATCACGGCGCAGAAACAAGCGGAGAAGGCGCTGATCCAAAGCGAAAAGCTGGCGGCTGTCGGAAGGTTGGCGAGTTCCATCTCGCATGAGATCAACAACCCGCTGGAAGCAGTGACCAACCTGCTGTATCTGGCGCTGAACCATGAACAGCTGCCTCCAGCCTCGCGACGCTACCTGGAAACTGCACAGGGAGAGCTGGTGCGTGTCTCGCAGATTGCGACACAGAGCTTGCGCTTCCATCGCCAGACCATGCATCCTGCCTGCGTCGACCCAAACGAGTTGATCCACTCGGTGCTGAATCTGTATCGGGGAAGATTGTTCAATTCGAATATCTATGTGGATTTCAAGCTGGCGTCGACCAAGCGCATCCTGTGTTTCGAGAACGACATCCGCCAGGTATTGAACAACCTGATCGCGAATGCGATCGATGCGATGCGGCAGGAGGGCCGGCTGCTACTGCGCAGTCGCGACGGTACGGATTGGCAGAGTGGTCGCGCGGGGGTCCGCATCACGGTCGCGGACAACGGACATGGCATGTCGGCGGCGGTGAGAAAGCGCGTGTTCGAGCCTTTCTACACCACGAAGGAGATGCATGGAACCGGGCTGGGCCTGTGGATCTCTCGTGAAATTGTGGCGCGGCACCATGGATCGCTGGCGCTAAAGAGCAGCGAGAAGCCGGGCTGGAATGGAACCGTATTTTCGCTGTTTCTGCCTGACGAACAAAGTTCCGCAAAGTAGATGCATAACGGCGATTCCGCTGCGATGCTGCTTCACAGCCTCGCATTCCATCCACGGGAGCGGCGACCTCCGGTTGGGATGACAATTTGTTCAACCCCACTCAAGCCAACAAACGGCTTAAATGGGCACCCCGCCCTATTGGTTCGCGAGCAGTCTAGTCAAAATGGAGTGACCGGCCCAATGCGCTGGCCGTGGGTTAAGCTGTGAGCCAAGAAGCAACCACAGTTCAGAGCCACAAGCGGAGAGGAACCGGTCATGAAGGAAAAGGTACGATTTTTCGGGATTGGATGTCCATGCCGAAACGATAGCCGTTGCGATTGCCGAGCCGGATGGCGCGGTGCGCAGCCTGGGGACCATCCCCAACCGTATGGAGTCGATACGCAAGATGGCAAAAAAACTGGGCACCGTGGATCAACTGCGGGCCTGCTATGAAGCTGGCCCGACGGGCTACGTTCTCTACTGGCAGTTGGCAGAGCTGGGAGTCGAGTGCGCGGTGATCGCGCCGACGCTGGTTCCGATGAAGGCTGGCGACCGGGTGAAGACAGATCGGCGGGATGCCGAGAGGCTGGCGCGCGAGGCGGCCAAGCAGGACCAGTTGCGGGCGCGTCACCGGCTGAGTAAATTTCTGTTGCGCACGGGGCAGCGTCCGGCGCCTGGGGTGAAGGCGTGG
>JAJZKY010000302.1 GCA_021803885.1 Planctomycetota bacterium | reverse complement strand
GGCGGCTATGTGCCGAGTCCCTGCACGGCCATGTGGCCCGGAAAAATTGCCACACCGAACCGCGATAATTCCGGCCCGTCGGCATGACCGTGAACGGTTACGCCATATTTTGGGGGCGGGGGCGAGATTTCCAGTGTTAATGCGCGGGCCATGGCCACGCGGTTAAAAGGGGATTTGGCGGGACAGGGCTATGATAATAATGGGGGAGGATAAAGAATTGACAAAAAATATGGCCACACCCGTACCGGGAAATTTAATGATTTTCTTTGACACCCTGCCCCAGTGGTCTATAATCAGCACCCGCCGTGGCAGGAAGGTTCCATTTTGGTCCGCGGCGAAGTAACCGGCGCAATAGCGCTGTGCGACTGAAGTCAGCGGGTAATTCCGTTATAACTGCGGGTCGCGTGGTTCTATTCAGCCGAGGTTACGGGGAAAATTGTCTTTATGGAGCGGGTAATGCCGACTCTATACATAATATCTGTGAGACATTGGAATATCTTTCGGAGGCTTTATGCTTAACGTGCGGTTAATCCAGATGGCGAAACAAGATTGGCAAAATAGCGCGGGCTATTGCAACAGCGCTAAGCAAAAATGTTCTGGCGATGCGGTCACGGCGGCGGGACGCGGGCTGCGACGGATGGCCATGGCCATAACGCTGGCGGCGGCGTTGGCGACCGGGATATTTTCCATGCCCGCGGCCCGGGCACTACAGCCCACAGCCGCGGTATTGGCGGCCCGGCCCACCGCCCAGATGATCCGGAATGCCGATCTATTTTTACACTATTCACTGTTAGGCAAAGAAAAACTCGCCAATGATTGCGGGAAGGCTTTTTTACTGGCGCATCCTTCTCCCGTCGTGGCGCTGCGGGCTTTTGATGCCGCCGCCAATGGGCGCGATGTATCGGAAATTCTCATCGGCAATCAACAGAATAAACCGCTTAAAAAGGTTTCCGCGACCATTGCCGCGCTGTTGCGGAAAGGCCATCTGGCATTGGCACGCAATCCCAACCGCATTCTCAAGGCCATCAAGGTTATGGTCGATAGCCCGCGGGCCTTTGTGGTTTCCCGCCAGCGGCTGTATGCCGCCGGTGAATTTGCCGTGCCGTTTTTCATCCAGTATTTGAACAGTCCTTCTCATGCCAGTTACGGTCCCCCGATCGTGCAGA
Source organism: Planctomycetota bacterium (assembly GCA_021803885.1). The sequence continues at coordinate 4,981 of JAJZKY010000302.1, read as the reverse complement.
TGATGAGCAGCCTGGGAAAATCATTGCTGAATCCATTGGTTGTACAGCTCGCGACACCATCGACTCCGGAAAAAATTCAAATTGTCCAGGTGCTCGGCAATATCGGTTATCCGCAGGCGTTTCCATATCTGGCCGAAATTGCGACGGCTAAACATACACCCCCTGATTTGCGAAAGGCGGCCCAAACCGCGATGGCGAAAATTGATCCAACGGGTCATTTTGCGCACCTGACCGCCGCGGAACTTTATTTGTGGCTGGCCGAGGCCTATTACCATAATGAGCCATCGGTATCCGCCAACCAGCCCAATGAGTCCACCAATCCGGTGTGGTATTACGATCAAGGCCTCAACGATGTCGTGGGAGTGCCGGTACCCACACCCATCTGGAAAGATATTCAAACCATGCGCGCCTGTGAGGCGGTATTGCGGCTTGATCATAATAATGCCGCTGCCATCAGCCTCTGGCTGGCCGCCGACCTGCGGTGTGAAGTTGATTTGCCCGCCGGAGCCAAAGACCCGATCCTGAAGCCCGGCATGCCCAACGCCCACTTCTACGCTGTTGCGGCCGGACCGCGCTATCTCAACCCGGTACTGAATCTGGCGTTACAGGAGGATAATAGTCCGCTGGTGCTCGAAACCCTCAAGGCGTTACAACAGACCGGCACCATGGACGGGTTGGTTGGCACGGGGAAAAATATAACGCCGCTGATTCAAGCTCTGGCCTATCCTGATCCCGCCGTTCGGTTTCAAGCCGCCAGTGCCCTGGCCCAGGCTAATCCGGCGAAAATGTTTGCCGGGTCAGACAAAGTCATTCCAACCCTGGCACAAGCCATTGCGCAATCTTCCAAGCCTGTGGCGCTGCTGGTGGATGCCCATGTGCAAATCCGCAATGAAATGAAAGCCCGGCTGCGGGCCCAATATCATATTATTACCGCGCCAACGGTGGCCGTGGCGGTTACCCGATCCATGGAGGTGCCGTATATTGAGTTGGTGATACTGCCCGGAGACCGGGCTGTTGCGCAATACCAGCAGTATGCGGCAACCGATTATCGTCTGCGGTACACACCAATTCTGGTAATGGGCCCGGCTGCAGAACTGCCTAAACTGCACGCGGAATATGTCAATGATCCAACCATTGCCGAAATCCCCACCGGAGCCACCGCTGATTCCATTGCGCAGGCGTACCATGATATTATGACGCGTCTGGGCAGCCGTAATATCGGAGCGCAGCAATCGGTGGAATTCGCTCTCCGCGCCGCCCATGAATTAAAACTTCTGGCCATGAATCATGCCTGTGTCTACGACGTCAACCAAGCCATACCCGCCTTGCGTCTGGCGCTGCGCACCGCCTCCAATGAAAAGGTTCGCGTAGCAGTGGCCCGGACTTTGGGACAAATTCGTAATCCGGAAGCGCAAAAGATTTTAGCCCGCGCAGCGCTCAACAGTGCTTCGAATCCGGAGCCGGTTAGCTACGCACTTTTTATGAGCCTGGCGCAAAGTGCCCGCAATCTGGGTAATGACCTCAGCTCGGCGGATATTGATACCCTCATCCACGAAGTGTTTCACACGACCAACGCCAAGGTTCGCTCCGCGGCCGCGGAAACACTCGGGGCTCTGAATGTGCCCAGCAATCAGGCCTCCAAGTTGATCCTGCGGCAGGCGCGCTGATGCCCATGGCATAAAACCGCTAATAGGAAACCGTCATGAAAAGCGGCACCGCATTGGGATTGTAATGCGACGGACCTTGCAACAGCGCCTGCACGCTTGCCGGCGCGATGACAATGACTTTGTTGCCCACCTGACTGATCGTGGCCTTCCCACCATGGTTGGCCCAAATCTTCGGTTCCACGTGATTGGTTATAATTTGAATAATATTGGTCTGCGGATGTATTTTATTTCCCCGTCCGGGCGCTGAATTCACATCTGAAGCATCTTTGGGCGTCTGTGGAACGGAGGTTATATTGTTTTTTCCGCGGTGAAAGGAATTAGGATTAACGTAACGCGGGATATTGGCAATCAAATCCGGCAACCAATAGGTACGCATAATCAGGTGTTGATTATCGGCGGCCTGAGTATTGACGAAAATCACATTCTGGTCCGCGGAAATCACCATTCGAACACGCGGTGCGAACGCCTTAAGTGCCGCCACAAGATCCAATTTATAGCCTTGGCCGGGCAGGCGCAATGTCAGCCGACGGGAAGCCTGCATGCCCGCCTGCGTCATGGCCGCCCAGCCGGCGGCTACATTCGTATTGGTAAGAACACTGAATTCGTTGAGAATTTCCGCCAGGGTTTGCTGATGAAACACTAATTTCGGCAAACGATGCCGCAGCAGAGAAGGATCATTGAGTACAAAAATAACCTGCCCGATTTGCGCCGGTCGAAAATTTTTGTCTTTCGGAGGTGTCGTCCGGCGCTTGACCGTCGTCGCGGTAACACCGGATGAACTGTCCGCAGGCGTTTTTGTGCACGGTACAGACGCTGTCGCGGCAACTTTGGCGCAGACACTATTAGTCGACATGCCAACCATGACCAAAATCGCAACATTGCAACATATTATTCTTCTACGAACCATCTAACCATCCCTGCACTACGCCGGATACTCCATTCCGTTTGCACGCAACATGAACTACAAACATTACCCTTGCCACATTAACCATACGACCACGGGTTGCCGCCACGTTTCGACGTAGATGCTTTGGAGTTCCCGCCGCCAGGCACATCAAGGACCTAATTCAAAGTCCCTACCGCATGAACCAATTATCTGCCGCCGATCATCTGCTGAATGTATACCGGAGCGCTGACCACAAGCTGTCTATTAAAATAAATGATGGTCGCGGGACCGCCGTTGGCCGTCCAGATATTAGGTTGGACCGTGCCTTCAATCATGGATACCAGAGACTGAGCGCGCTGGGCGGTAGTAGGCGTGGTAGTATTGCCCATACCGGTTCCGCTGCCACTTCCGCTGAACAGATTGGAACTGTTGGAGCTGATGGCGCCTCCGGAGCTGCCGCTGCTGATCTGCACACCGCTGTTGCTGCTCTGATTCTGCAGGTTAAAGGCCGGTGCGGTGAAGTTGGGAACGGTCATCACCAGATCTCCGACCGGGTAGATACGCGTCACCAGATGCGTGTTGGCTTCCTGACGGGTGGTGATGGTCAGCACATTCTGGTCGACGTAATCCACCAGGGTGGCGCCCGGTGAAGCCTCCTGCAACATGACCGCCAGAATTTTCCGCATGGTCACATCCCGCAGATGCAGTGTAATGGGGGTGATATTGGAAATACCCGCCGCCTGCAGCGCATTCCAGTTTATAAAGATATTCGCGCCGGTCATATTACGCAGGTATTGCACCGCATCGCGCAGTGGTACATCATGCATGACGGTATTGGGTAATACCGTATCCATCAGAGCTGCAGTGGATATATATCCGCCGCCGGCCCATGCCGGGCCGGCCAGAGAACATACCGCCGCCACTGCCGCCATGGCGGCAAGGGTAGTAGCGCTACCAACCATTCGTCGTATTTTTTTTGATAACATCATCATAACGCTCCTTATAATGGATCGTTCCTTACATTATTATATTCCCCCGGATGGTACAAAGTAAATATAATGCCATCCATGGAGTCACGCATGGCTTATGAACCCTCGGTCGCCAGGGATCGGCATTATATGAACCTGGCCTTACGCCTGGCACAACGCGGACAGGGATTTGTGGAACCCAATCCCATGGTGGGAGCGGTATTGGTGCGTAACGGAAAAGTTGTGGGCCGCGGTTGGCACCATAAATTCGGCCTGCCGCACGCGGAAATTGAAGCTCTTCACAAAGCCCGGTCCGCCGCCCGCGGAGCAACCCTGTATGTCAACCTGGAACCCTGCTGCCACACTGGAAAAACCGGCCCCTGCACCACGGCCATTATCGCCGCCGGAATCCGACGCGTAGTCGTGGCCATGACGGATCCCAACCCACTGGTAAAGGGCAAAGGGATTCTTCGCCTCCGGCAGGCCGGCATTCATGTTGATACCGGCGTATTGGAAGCACCGGCGCTGGAACTTAATAAGCCCTTCACCAAGTGGATCACCCGCCGGCAACCCTATGTGATTGCCAAATGGGCGCAGAGCATCGACGGGTGCATTGCCGACCGTCGGGGAAAATCCCAATGGATCAGTTCCGTGCCGTCGCGGGAGCTGGTGCATCAATGGCGAGCCCGCATGGATGGCATTATCGTGGGCATCGGAACCGCCCTGGCGGATGATCCGCTGTTGACCGCACGTCCGAAAAAATCCAGCTGCCGACGCCGCCTGGCCACACGGATCATCATCGACAACCAGTGTCGGCTGCCGCTGCAATCGCAACTGGTGCAAAGTGCCACCACCATACCCACCATGGTACTTCATCGGCGTACACGCTCCGCCACCGTATTATTTCGCCGTAATCAATTGCTCCAGCACGGTGTGCAATGTATTGGCGTGGAAACACACAAAAACGGAAAAATCAGTCTCCCGGCGGCGCTGTGGGAATTAGGTAAACTCAACTTCACTAACGTACTGGTGGAAGGCGGAGCAGAATTACTCGGGGCGTTGATGGCGGAGAATCTTATTGATGAGGGCCGGGTATTTATCGCCCCGAAAATTGTCGGTGATCAATACGCCCGGCATGCGGTAGAAGGCCTTGCCCTGGCCTCCATACATAAGGCTATTCCTGTAGAGTGGCACAAAGTCACCACCTGTGGCGAGGATATTCTTGTGCATTGGTATAACCGCGCCATGCCAATTCACACCAAGCCCTGATCCGCGGCGCTGTCCATCCCACTGTACAAACAGATTTCGTAACCGTTCACGAGCCATAATTGCGAAAAATCATAATGCAAGTGAGTAATACGGTAACCGTTCACGGGTAAAATAGAAAAATCAGCCGGGATATGCCGCTTTTCATCGCGAATACTGCCACCACGGATAACACGAATGAAATGGATAGAAAT
>JAJZKY010000002.1 GCA_021803885.1 Planctomycetota bacterium | reverse complement strand
GTGCTGGGCGTGGACAACAACCAAACGCTCTGCGAGCTTTCCAATCCGTCCCTGAGCAGCGTGCAACAGGCCGCGGTACGAATCGGCTTTGAAGCTATGGTGCTGCTGGAGAAGATGATTCAAACCGGCGAACGCCCGAGCACTCTGCGCGTGTTTCCGCCGGAAGGGGTGGTGGAGCGGACCTCAACGCAGACGCTGATGGTGGCGGACCGTTATGTGGCCGAAGCGGTGCGTTTCATTCACCTGCATGCCTGCGAGGGCATCGACGTGGGGCAGGTGCTGGAACATCTGGCGGACCAGGACATGAACGTTTCGCGCAGCACTCTGGAACGCGGTTTCCGCCGGCATTTGAATCGTTCGCCGAAAGAGGAAATCCTCCGCATCCGTCTGTTTCGGGCCCAGGAACTTCTGCGGAAAACCGGCTTGTCGCTGGAACAGATCGCCAAACAAGTGGGGATTGCGACCGCGTCCCATTTGAACTCGCTGTTCAAGCGCAGGCTTGGCCAAACGCCGGGGGGAGTCCGTCAGCGACCGCGGCCAGTCGCCTGACTTAGCGATTGATGCTACAAGCCCCATGACCTGGAGCGGCCATGCCTCGGACCATCGGGAAGTCTAATACGTGATAAAAAGACGAAATCGTATGACGAAAATACGCATTGTTCCAGGTCTTTGCGGGATATAAATTCAGCATGCAAGGTTGCGACTTGCGGAACGTGGCGATTTTTTAGCCGGCGTTTCCCATCGCGCCGGGATTATACGCCCGGCAGGCAGGTTTAGATAGTCCGCCTTGGCCAAAGAAATTGCCAAGCGCCGCCGCACAGGGAAAATTTCCTGCTCAGACCAGGGGAACAAACATGCAACTCAATCGCCGAGAAGCGCTCCAGAATTTGGCCGTTGGCGGCGTGGCGGCATTGGGCTTGCGAAAGGCTCCATCCGTTACGGAACTATGTGGGCCGTTTACGGATTATGCCGCGCGTACGATACCGCACATGGACGTTTCCGTCCGCCACACGGCGCAAGGTCCCGAAGTGCATTATGCTTCGGGGCGGACTGTGTATGTCGAGGGGTTGGTCGGCGGTCGCTGGGTGACGAAGTTTTGGAGCGCCACGGGCGCGGCGCCGGCCGGGGTGGCTTGGCGGATTGCCGATGCGTTTGCCATTGGGATCAAGACAAAGCCCACGCCGCCGCAGCAGCCGGGGACTAAGGTTGTTTCGGGCTGGCAATGGGTCTCCGGGCGGGAGGTTCCGGGAGCGAAGGCTGGGGCGACAGTATTTGCGGTGGAACTGGAAAATCCCGCGCAGGCGCTCCGGGTCAGGTTGCTTACCCTGCTAGATGGAACGCCGGTTCTGACGCGTTGGCTGGAGATCACCAATCTGGCCGATCATGCCAATGCGCTTACCGAGCTATGCCCCTGGTCAGGGCGGCTGTGGGAGGGGGATGTGGGTGAGGCGGTGAAACTCGGCCACCCCACACGTTGGCTGCCGCAATGGGCGGGCTGGCTTCAATGGTCGCCGCTGCAGCCCGGCAAGACCGTTTTGGAGCAGACGCATGGCTTGACTTATCAAAAGCCCTATTTTCTTTTGCAGCACACACGGCGGGGTGAATACATCTTCGCCCAGATGGGCTGGCCGGTGAATTTTCGGATTGCATTCGACCGGGGGGCCGGGGGGTTGACCTTTCAGATGGGGCCGGCGGCGTATCATGCGCTGCGCGTGCTGGCGGCCGGCGAAACCGTAACCACGCCGGCGACGCATCTGGCCTACCTGCAGGGAACTTTCGACGCGGCGGTGCAGGCGATGCAGGCGCACGTGCGCCGCTCCGTCGTCCCTTCGCTTAACCCGCAAAGAGCCTACCGCAGCCAATATCTGTTGCCTGGTGATCAGCCTCTTTCCGTGTGCAAGGGCGCGGCCTTCGATGAGACCAATGTCAAGAAATGTATTGATGTCGCCGCCGCGGCCGGTCTGGAAGTCTTCATCTTGGACGCGCTGTGGACCGGTACTTACGGCGATTGGTTGAAGCCGGACGCCAGGCGTTTTCCCCACGGGCTGTCTCCCGTCCGCAAATACGCGCACCAAAAGGGAATGTTATTTGGGCTTTACTTTGAGCTGGAAGGCGGGCGGCGCGGCTACAGCGCATTCGGGGCCTCCATCGGCGGGTGGGCCGAAAGCGCGGTCTACAAGCAACATCCAGATTGGTTCATCGAACCCCAGAAGATTGTCAACCTCACGATTCCGGCGGCAGCCGAGTACTTTAATCAGACCCTGAACCAGGTAATTGATTTCTATCGGCTGGACCTGTACCGGCACGATTTCAACGCACCGCTCCTGGGCGACGGTCCGTCCACATTGCGACATGGATTCCTGGAATGCGACTACTGGCGTCAGTATGAAGTTTTTTACGACGCCTTCCACCGCGCGCGGCGGCGTCATCCGGAGCTGATTCTCCAGCAGGCATCGGCGGGCGGCACGCGACTGGACCTCGCGACCGCCGGAGCGTTCAACGAAAATTATGTAACCGATGACGCAAGTTGTCCGTCCGGTTACGAGATACTTAACGGTGTCAGCACCTGTTTGCCGTCTGAAACACTGGTTTTTCCCAATGGTATGTCCGGCTCGAATCAGCCCGACTACGAGACGATCTTGCGCGCCACGTACGCCCTGGGCAATACTCCGATGCTCTTTAACGGGATGTTGCCGGAGAGTCTGGAGAAGATGTCGGCGGAGGTGCGACGCAAGCTTCTGCATTACGCTACGTTTTATAAGCGTTTCATCCGACCCCTGCTGGCTACCTGCCTCGTCTACCATCATGCGCCGATCAACGCCACCGGCGGGGTCGACTCGGGTGATTGGCTGGCCCTGGAGTTCGTAGCGCCTGATCGCCGGCACGGCTGGGCTATATTTATCCAATTAAACGCAGCCGGTCCTTCTACCTGCCATTTCGCGCCCGCGGGTTTAGATCCGCGGTTGACGTATCGCGTCACGAGTGACAACACCGGCCGGCGGCAGTTGCTGCGCGGCGCGGCCCTCACCCGCGAGGGCCTGACGATCTCGGCCACCGCCGCGGTGCGATCCGAGCTGCTGTTTTTTGCGGCGTAACCGGGCGTGCGTTTCACACGCAAGTGGCGGGAAAGAGATATGGAAGTCTCAATAACGCTTGCTTAAAAAACGCAGGTATTTGACAAAAATGCGCATTGGCGCGCCGCTCGCATCTGGTAGCGTTCCATACGAAGAGTTTATGGACCGTGCCACTTGGGAACATGGCAAAGGCCGCAAGCAGACTTGGCCGACGGCGTCATGCTTTATTTAGGAGATACAAAATGGATCGACGAAAGTTTCTCCAGGGATTGGCGGGAGCGGCGGCGGTTGGTGCGGTGGGCGCAGGCGGCGGCTTGGCCGCTGTCCGCCAGGGAAGTGTCCATGGTGCGGGCAACGCGCCGGTGGACCAAAAAATTTATCGCGCAAAAACGGGGCCGACATTGTTTCCGACTGATGTGTCCGGCAAGCAATGGGCGCGGTTTCGCGCCGCGGGCTTTTCGCAGCCGGCGTGCGGGATCATCTATCGCCGGGATGACGTGGTTCCCAATGGAATGCCATTGGGCGGGGTGGCCACGGGTTGCATCGACCTGCAAACGGACGGAACGTTTGGCTATTGTACGCTGTTTAACTCCGGTGTGCCGACGCGGGGACCACTGCAAACGGGGTATCTGGGAGTGAGCGTGGCGGGCGGTCCGTGCTGGGTGCTGACCACACCATCCACGGCGGCCGCGGCGCTGCCGGTGGTAAGTCAGCCTAGCGACATCGCTTACTGGGGGCATTATCCCATAGCCGACCTTGAGTACGATATGCCAGGGGCTCCCGTGAGCGTGGGATTGCGGGCGTGGACGCCGTTTATCCCGGGTGATGTCGACGCGTCGAATATACCGGCCGCAATTTTCGAGGTGCACGTACGCAACCTTTCCCGGAAGCAGCAGAAGGCGACCATAGGATTTAGTTTTCCGGGGCCCACGCAAGCGGAGGCGCAAATTTCGCCCACCAGTTTGCGGGAGCCCCAGTATGTCGGGTGGCCTACGGTGAATCGCCCGGTGATGAATGGTTTGGTCGCGGCGGAGCGGAAGCCGATCTCCAGCCAGGGGTTTTCCGGTTTACATCTGCGATCGCCTGCTGGCACGGGATACGCCCTGGGTGTGATCGGGGCGGAGCCGGTTCGATTTGGCGGCCCGTTATGGATTGATGGTTACGAATATGCAACAGCTATCCAAATGCAGGCGATAGCCAACAGCCTCCCCCTGACTGCGGAATACGAGATGGGGGCCTCCCTGGCGGTGGACGTGAACCTGCAACCCGGCGAAGAGAAGATTGTGCGGATCGTGCTGGTATGGTATTCGCCGATTTGGAAGGGGCAGGGAAACAACTGCTACCGCCGCATGTACACCCGTCAGTTCCAGGATGCCGCCGCCGTGGCGCTTGCCGTGGCGCAGCGACATGAGGAATTGCTGCGGCGGGTGCTGGCCTGGCAACAAACCATCTATACAGCGGAAGAAGTTCCGGAGTGGCTGCGGGAGTCGCTGGTAAACATTCTGCATCTGATCACGAAGACCGGCTACTGGGCTGTGGCGCAAAAACCACTGGGGGATTGGTGCAAACCGCAGGACGGCTTGTTTGGGATGAACGAATGCCCCCGCGAGTGCCCGCAAATCGAGTGCATTCCCTGCAGTTTCTATGGCAATGTGCCGGTGGTTTACTTTTTTCCGGAACTGGCGCTATCGACTCTGCGCGGCTATAAGGCGTATCAATTTAAAAATGGCGCCCCGCCGTGGGTATTCGGCGGCTGTACGGCGGGGGCGGCCCAGGGCTACCAGGCAACCGACGGCGCCGATATGGACACGCCGTCGCCGGGCTACCAGAACACGCTCAACGGTCCTTGTTATGTGGATATGCTGGATCGGTATTGGCAGCGCACCGGCAGTGACGCCGTACTGCGCGAGTTTTATCCTTCAATAAAAAAAGCGGTGTTGTACACCTTGCAATTGCGTCCGGGACCGGAAGGAATTATCAGCGTGCCCGCGGGCGACCGCAACCCCACGCAACCGAACTCCTCCCCGGGCGGCGGCTTGGACTGGTTTGAAGGCAATGGCTGGTTTGGCATGACGCCGCACGTGGGCGGGATTCATCTGGCGATGCTGCGGATGGCGAACCGGATGGCCGAACATATCCAAGACAAGGTATTTTCCCGGCAATGCGCCGCGTGGATCCGGGAGGGAAGCGAACTTTTGGAATCGAAGCTGTGGGCGGGTAAGTATTACCTGGCTTATTACGAACCGGAAACGAATAAAAAGTCGGATTGGGTGTTCGCCTACCAGCTCGACGGGCAATGGATGACCGAGTACCACGGTTTGCCGGGGGTCTTTGCGAAGAGCCGGGTGCCGGTGGTGCTCGACACCATTAAGCATACGTGTATGGCCATTGACCGCTATGGCGCTGCGAACTTCGCCCAGGCTGATGGCAAGCCGGTGGCGGGACCAGTGGGATACGGGACGTACGGATACTTCCCGCCGGAAGTTTTTATGCTGGCGGCAACTTATGCGTACAACGGCCAGCAGGAGCTGGCCATGCGTCTGGCGAAGCGCTGTTTGGATGGGATTTGCGTGCAGTGGGGCTACACCTGGACCCAGCCGAACGTTGTGAATGGCCAGACGGGCCAACGCGTCTACGGGGCCGATTACTATCAGAACATGATGCTCTGGGCGCTGCCGGCCGCGCTGGCGGGAAATGACATCCGGCGGGCGACCGCCCCCGGAAGCCTGGTGCAACGGGTTATCGACGCGGGGCGGCCAAGCGGAGTATAACGCCGCGCAAATCAGGAGCTTTTCATAAAAGCGTATCTAAGTTACCGATCGGTATGGTCCCCATTTGGTTCCATGAGGAGCACCGCACTGTCAATTGCAACGGGATTTTTGATGCTGACAGCGGTGATCCCCCTGCGTGCGCAAGGAAAAATATTATTGCAAGATAAATTGAATGGTAACACTAAGGGCAAGGCAATCAGGGTTACTTATGCCGCAATCAAAGACGGTAAAGCCGCAGTGTTTTCATCGGCCAGTACCCTTGAAAATCCGCCCGGTGATGCCATTGAATATCCGCCTGGTGATTTTAGCCAATATGCCGGCTCCATCTCGTTCGATTACAGTTGGAAGCCGCTGGCCCCATTGCTCAACTCGAACAAGACGTTTTGGAATATTTTTGCTGATGGGCCGGCTTGGGGCCGCGGTTTCTATCCCCGTGGATCGATCATCGTTGGTTTCCGCAAAGGTGGTCCCCAAGGAGAACTTGCTTATGGAATATGTGATGCCGGGGGGCGCATATCCTGTTCCGGTATTGGGCAACCGCACGTTCACAATGGAACTTGGAAATGGTTATATTCAAAGACAAGAAATTGGACTCCCGGCCGATGGTATCATATCTGCCTGCAATACGGGCCGGGGGGAATGCGCCTGAAAGTCAATGGCCTATTAGAAGCCCGTGATAACTGCGCCTCCGGCTTGGCAAAAATTCCTAAAGCGATTGGTTACAATGATTGGTGGACACAGTCGGCAACCATGCGGATAAAGAATTTCACCGCGCGTGGTATCTATATAAACCACCTGGGGATGTCTTCGTACACGGTGAACCCCAACGGCGGTGGAGTGCTGGACAAGACAATGATCCGTTATGAGTTGGCGGGGCCAGGCAAGGTCACGCTTGCCGTGCTGACCAGGGATTCCCACATCGTCAAAACGTTGATCGCGCCTGAGGAACAGGCAAGCGGCAATCATTCGCTGATCTGGCATGCCCATGGTCTGGCGGATGGCCGGTATCAATTGCGATTGCGCATACATTACGGGTCCAGGCGGATCACGCGAGAGGTGACATTTTGGGTCGACACGCGTTGGCGATGGAGCAAATCCAAGCCCCAGCCCGGGCTTAATCATTTCTTCGCCCGGGGGGTGTATGATTGGCTGGGATCGCATCGGCGCAAATATTATGAACGTACCATGAAAGATTTGCGTCAACATGGAATTAATATAGTATTGGTATATGTATATAAAAACTGGGTGGATTCTCTGCCTTTCCTCCTGGATGCCGCGTATAAGAATGGGATACGTGTGTTAATATCGCCGGTTGGAACGGGCAGTTTTATCGATGGTGATATCTCTCTAAATGGTGAAGATATCTATAGTTTTGTTTTTAATGCCATCAAGGATTCCATGTGCTATCCCGCGCTTATGGGTTATTATATTGTTGATGAACCCGGGCCGGCGATGGCGGCAAGAATGAAATTGATAAACCAGGTCATTGAATCCGAAGATCCGGAACATCCATGTTTTGCGACATTTACGCAAACTCCGGACACCGCCTTATTTAAGAAATTTACGGATACCGTTGATCTGCCGGTTTATTTAGTGGATATTTATCCGATCGTAACAAACTTTAAAGGTAATTTCTCCGGATACATCGCCGCACTCAAGGCCTCACGCAGCGATGCCCAAGGCCGGCCATTATGGGTGGCGCCACAAGCATTTGGGGGAGGAACATGGAGAATACCCACCCCCGCGGAGATCCGAGCGCAGGCATGGCTGGCGCTGGCCTATGGAGCGAAAGGATTGATCTGGTTTGGCTATCAAGGGAACGGGGCGCACGGGGGATTGGTTAATGGACACCATTTGGAATCAAGCAGACGTTGGACCACAGTGGGCCGTCTCAATGTGGAGTTTTACAAGCTGGCGCCCCTCTTTTTACAATGGCGGCCTGCCCGCTTTCCCGTTTCTTTTCCTATAAAAGTAAAAAAGATTGTCGAAAAGGAGTTTACGGATAGGGCGGAAAATCGGTATGTTATTTTAGTCAACACGGATGTAAAGCGAGCCATCTCGATACCCTGGCGGATAAAAGGCGGAGTTAACGTTCCATGGAATCAGCCTGTTGGCCCGCGTCTGCTGCTTAAACCTGGCGCCGGCACAATCGTAAAGTTGTCAAGCCATTAGCCCATTTGAATTCATTGGAGAGGTTTCAGAAAATCAGCTTTTCGGTACTGGGTGCATCCCCGGCAATTCAAAGTGTTGTGGCTCTTTGGGCGGTGCAGGAAAAGAGCCATGGATTTCATGGATGAGGATGTAAAAAATGGATCGACGGGAGTTTCTCAAGGAGTTGGCGGGAGCGGCGGCGGTTGGTGCGGTGGGCGCAGGCGGCGGCTTGGCCGCTGTCCGCCAGGGAAGTGTCCATGGTGCGGGCAGCGCGCCGGTGGACGAAAAAATTTATCGCGCAAAAACGGGGCCGACATTGTTTCCGACCGACGTGCCGGCCAAGCAATGGGCGCGGTTTCGCGCCGAAGGATTTTCGCGTCCGGCGTGCGGAATCATCTATCGCCGGGATGACGTGGTTCCTAATGGAATGCCGTTGGGCGGGGTGGCCACCGGCTGCCTCGACCTGCAAACGGACGGAACATTTGGCTATTGTACGTTGTTTAACTCCGGTGTGCCGACGCGAGGGCCTCTGAAAATGGGGTTTTTGGGAGTGAGCGTGGCGGGTGGTCCGTGCTGGGTTTTGACCACACCATCCACGGCATCTGGGACACTGCCGGTGGTAAGTCAGCCCAGCGACATCGCTTACTGGGGGCATTATCCCATAGCCGACCTCGAATACGAAACACCGGGATCTCCCGTGAGTGTGGGATTGCGGGCGTGGACGCCGTTTATCCCGGGTGATGTCGAGGCGTCAAATATACCGGTCGCGGTGTTTGAGGTACACGTGAGAAACTGCTCGCGGCAGGTGCAGAAAGGTACGGTGGCGCTAAGTTTTCCGGGGCCCACGCAAGCGGAGGCGCAAATTGCGCCAGGGAGTGCAGTGGAACCATGCTACATCGGTGATTGGCCATTCTTGGCCAATAGGCCATTGGCGAAAGGATTGACGAAGGCGCGGCGTAATTTAGTCCAAGGAAAAAATCTTAATGGCGTTGCTCTGAGCGCAGAAACAAACGTGGGGTATGTGTTGGGTATTATTGAACCTGAAAATCAGCATATCAGGTATGGAGGTGGTCTTTGGATAGATGGATACGATTATGAAACGGCAAGTTCCTGGAGCGGTATTACGCATACATTACCGAAAGTAACGGAGGAAACTTTTGGCGCCTCGGTAGCGGTGGATTTCGAATTGGCTCCCGCGGCGGAAAGGGTGATTCGAATAGTGGTGGCGTGGTACTCGCCGGTATGGCCGGGGCTGGGAGATAATTATTTTGTTCGGATGTATACGCAACAACACAAAAATGCCTTATCCGTTGCGGAGATGGTTGCGGAGAATCACGAATCGTTATTGCGCCGGGTATTGGCCTGGCAGGGGGCGGTATATACAGCCGATGAATTGCCGGTGTGGCTGCGGGAATCTCTGGTGAATATCCTGCACTTGATCACCAAGACGGGATATTGGGCGGCAGCTCACAAACCGTTGGGGGATTGGTGCCAACCGCAGGACGGCCTGTTTGGGATGAACGAATGTCCACGGGGTTGGCCACAGATTGAATGCCTCCCCTGCAGTTTCTATGGCAATGTGCCGGTGGTCTACTTTTTCCCGGAACTGGCGCTTTCCACCTTGCGCGGCTACAAGGCGTATCAGCATCCCCACGGAGCGCCGCCGTGGATATTCGGATCCGGGGCGGATATGGCGACACCATTGTTGGTTGAACCGCAGAGTACGCTAGATGGTCCATGTTATATTGATATGTTTGATAGATACTGGATGCGGGAAGGTGGAAATGACGCTCTGTTGCGGGAATTTTATCCATCCATTAAACGCGCGGTGATCTACACCATAAATTTGCGACCCGGCAAACAGGGGATCATCAGTGTGCCGGCGGGCGATGTGGACCCAACGCAGCCGCGTACGCCGCGCGGTAAAGGTTTGGACTGGTTCGAGGGAAATTCCTGGTTTGGCATGACGCCGCACGTGGGCGGAATTCACCTGGCGATGCTGCGGATGGCGAACCGGATGGCCGAACATATCCAAGACAAGGCCTTCGCCCGGCAATCCGCCGCGTGGATCCGGGAGGGAAGCGAACTTTTGGAATCGAAGCTGTGGGCGGGTAAATACTATTTGGCTTATTACGAACCGGAAACGAATAAGAAGTCGGATCGGGTGTTCGCCTGCCAGCTCGACGGGCAATGGATGACCGAGTACCACGGTTTGCCGGGGGTCTTTGAGAAGAGCCGGGTGCCGGTGGTGCTCGACACCATTAAGCGTACGTGTATGGCCATCGACCGCTATGGCGCCGCGAATTTCGCCCAGGCTGATGGCAAGCCGGTGGCGGGACCGGTGGTCTATGGCACGTACGGATACTTTCCGCCGGAAGTTTTTATGCTGGCGGCGACTTACATCTACAACGGTCAGCGAACCACCGGGTTGCGACTGGCCAAAACCTCTTTGGAAGCAATTGTCAAATGGGGTTACACTTGGATGCAGCCGAACGAAGTAAATGGCCAGACGGGCCAGCGAATCTACGGATCCGATTACTATCAGAACATGATGCTCTGGGCGCTGCCGGCCGCGCTGGCGGGAAATGACATCCGGCGGGCGACCGCTCCCGGAAGCCTGGTGCAACGGGTTATCGACGCGGGGCGGCGGACTCACCCTCTTTCGAGCTGATTAATTCGCACTTACGACAGGGGAAACAACATGCAATGGCTGCGTAAAGGGTTGGAGTCGGTCCTCCTATCGCCTAACCATAATCGGCGCTGTGGATTCAGGCTCTCGAATTTGCTGGTGTTTGTCGGCGTCGCCGTGATTCCGGCTCTGGTAATGGCGCCGGCCGGGGCGATGGTTATTCGGGGAGGCAATCCCCCTCCGGCCAGGCGCACTGCCGGCGGAGCGCTTCACCCCTATGTGCTCGTGGAATTCGCGAAAACCGCCACGGGGAAACCTCAACCCATGGTGCTCTCGCCCACCGGCCGGGTGATTGTGACCGCAAGAGGGAAAATCCTCAATGCCCAAGCTGGCGCCGTGGGAGGTTTCACGCGAACGGCGGGAATTCAGGAAGCCATCACCTATGCTCTGGCTACCGGGGCGGATATTTACATCGAGGGCCGAAGCGCGATCGGGCGCACCAACAACAACGTCTATCGCGTTGACGCGCCCATCGTCATTCCCGCGGCGCAGGATTTTCGTATTGATGGCGGCGAATACGTGATCAATTACGACCCGTTGCGGGGGACTCTCCTGACCATCGACAGTTGTGAGGATTGTCATTATCGCTTTGGCCTGTTGGTTACCGGCGCGGCGAACGGCTGCGCCGTACGTTTCCGGCCCATGCATCCGACCCCGATTGACGGCATCACCGTCATTACGGATAGCTCGTTCCGTTTTTCGAGCATCGCCACCGCCGGCTCCGCTCTCCCCCCCTCTCTTGGCGGACCCTCCGTCAGCACCCCCTTAGCCGGTTTATTTTTTGATGCCCGCCACGGACCGATTCTGTTTAATCGTGTGTACGCAACAGCAATCATCAGCTACCAGGACAATATCCTGCTGGCCGGCGCCTCTCCGAGTCACAGCGTCTTGGCCAACACGATACAGGTGGCGCACCTTCATGCGGCCGCCAAAGCGGAAGTTAAATTAAGCCGGTATTCCAATCGCAATATTTTTCACCTGACGGCCGCCACCGACTCTCAGCCAGGAAGTGGGGTTATCACGGCCGGCAGCTACAACATATTTTTTCTGGATTGTTTTGGATTTCCGCCCGGCCGCGCGATGATTCTTGAACCGGGAGCCAAAGGCAACATCGTCATTTCCGCCAAGCCGATTTCGCTTACGAATCACAGCGATTCGCCGAACGAACTAATTCAAGGAACAACCGGTGCGGAGTTGTTGGCTCCCGGGCGCCCGTAGGCCCGGTTTGCCCCAACACAGGGAATTGCTTATGCAAATCAATGCCACTAAACACAAACTCAGTGCCGGCGAAATCGTCTATGGAACCTCCCTGGACGACTGCTTCCATCCGGAGATGGCCTTGCTGCTTAAGACGGTGGGGTTCGATTTCTTTTTTGTCGATACCGAACACTCTGCCGCCGATTATCCCGTGATCCAATCCCTCTGCCGTGTGGCCAAGGGCGCGGCTCTTACGCCGCTGGTGCGCGTAACCGACAGCCATGCGCACCTGATTACCCGGGCTCTTGATATCGGCGCCATGGGCGTCATCGTCCCGCATGTACATTCGCCGAAAATAACCGCCGGTATTGTGCGGGCGGTCAAATTCCCGCCCGAAGGTTGCCGTGGCTACGGGCTGCGCAGCACCGTCACCGACTTTTGTTCCCGTCCGGCGACGGAAGAACTCGAGTCGTGCAATCGCCAAACCATGACCGTCATCCAGATTGAGTGCGAAGCCGGTCTGAACCGCGTGGAGGAAATTGCCCGCGTGCCGGGAGTGGACGCCCTGTTCATCGGTCCCTATGACCTGACGCTTTCCATGGGCATCGTGGGTCAGTTTGAACACCCCCGCTTCTGGAAAGCGGTCGCACGCGTGTTGCAGGCCTGCTCCAGGGCTGGGATTGCCGGAGGGCTGCAGACTTCCTCGCTTGCGATGTTGCGCCGCGCCCGTGAATGCGGCGCCCGCTTGTTAATGTACGCCAATGATACAAGCGTCCTGCTGGAAGGTTATCGCGCGGCCATGCGGGAGCTTAAAGGGACCCACGCGGGCGCCCCGGAACAGGTCACTCCCCCACGCCATCGCGCCGGGGCGATTGGATCCAAAGGCGGCGCCGGTTCTAGCTGAAAACATCAACATGGATCAGAAAACTACATATCTGTTTGACGTTGCCGCACCGCGGAAACAATGGCGGGAATTTACCGCAGCCGGTTTCTCCAGACCGGTCCCGGGCATTATTTTCGATCCGGCGGGCGCCCGCTGCGGAATTCCCCTGGGCGGCCTCGGAACCGGTTGTGTGGATTTAAATACCGACGGCCGGCTGGGGCGCTCTTCCTTGTTCAACAGCTTTGCTCCGCCCCGTGAACTGAATTTTTCTTTTTTGGCCCTGACGGTTGCGAATCATACCTGGGCTTTAAGCAGCAGCCCGCCGCCCGGGCTGGATCGCCCCCGCGCGATGAGTTACTGGGGGCACTATCCGGTGGCGGATATTGAATATGATCTTGCCGGTCCCGTCGGCGTGGGCCTGCGCGCCTGGTCGCCGTTCATCCTCGGTGACGCCGAATCCTCAAACACCCCGGCCGTCATCTTCGAGGTTCATCTGCGCAACTGCACCGCCGCCGCGCAAGCTTGCCGTCTTACGCTCGCCTTCCCCGGTCCCACACCGGAAGAACGAGGCCCAAACGCGCTCGAATTTCAGCTTTATGATGGCGCGGTGCGCGGCGGCGGCATGACGTGGGGTGAAGCGGGGCTGCTCCTCGGCACGCCCGATGCGGTCCAACTCCATGCCGGTGGTCTGGAAACGGCGGGTCGTCATTTTGTCGCCCCGGTCCCGTTTGAAACCAGCCGGCCGGGCGTCACGCTCGCCGCGGATTTGGAGCTGGCTGCGTCCGAACATCGCCTCGTACGATTTGTCCTGGCGTGGTATTGCCCGCGTTGGGCCGGCAGTACCAGTCACCATTACCGTCATGCCTACGCCCGCCGTTTCCGTTCCGTTCAGGAAGTGGCCGAGTTCGTCGCCGGACGTCACACGCGTCTGTTGGAGCGCGTCTTCCAATGGCAATCGCGGGTGTATGCCTTGGAGAATCTTCCGGTTTGGCTGCGCGATCAACTGGTCAACATTCTCCATACCATCGCCAAAGATAGTTTTTGGGCTTGCCAGAGCATCCCAGCCGAAGACTGGTATGGTCAAACTGGAATTTTCGCGCTTACAGAAAGCCCCCGTACCACCCCGCACGTGTGCAATCCCAGCGACTGGTATGGCGGCTTGCCAATTGTTTTCTTTTTCCCCGAATTGGCGGCTTCCTTGCTGCGCGCCTATGTCCACTTCCAACTGCCCACCGGGGAGATTCCCCTGGGTATCGGCCAAGGCGCTGATTTAGCCAATCCCGTCTATCGCACGCTGCACACGCTCAACGGCATCATCTTCGTGCATCTGGTGGATCGGCTCTGGCAGCGCGATCGTGACCGCGCCACACTGCTGGAATTTTATCCCAGTGTGAAGCGGGCCATCCAGTTCACCCAGGGGCTGGATCGCGATAGCGACGCCCTGCCCGATTTGGACCCGGACCCGGCCCCCAATCAGTTTTATGGCAAGTGGACTTGGCGGGGGACTTCCATTCATGTCAACGGGCTTTGGCTGGCCGCCTTGGCCATGGCGCAGCGTATGGCCCACGGCATTGGAGATCGGGCGTTCGTCGCCGATTGTGCGCTATGGCAAAAAGTCGCCGACCAATCGGTTGAGGAGAAACTATGGGCGGGCGGCCATTATCTTCTTTTTAAAGACTGCGCCACCGGCGAACAATCCGATACGGTGCTGGCCAACCAGCTTGCCGGCCAGTTATGCGCCGATCTGCATGGCCTTGCCGCGATATTCCCACGCGAGCGGATAGCTGCAACCCTCGATTCCGTGTTGCGCTTGTGCGGCCGCGCCAGCCGTTACGGTATCGCCAACGCGCTGCGTCCGGACGGAAGCTGGGACCGCGCCGCTCCGCCGCAATCCGACGGCATCTTCACGGGAGAATCAGTTGCCGTCTCCGCCACCTTGGCTTACGCCGGTAAGACCAAGGCGGCGCTAACCACTGCCCACGCCTTGCTGGAAGATATTGTCATTGGGCAGGCGGCCGCCTGGGACATGCCCAATATTCTCAATGCCGACACCGGCGCTATTCTTCACGGCACGGACTTCTATCAGATGATGATCCTGTGGCTGCTGCCTTTGGCCATCGCCGGAGAAGACATCCACCGTGCCTGCTCGCAAGGGGTGATCTGGAACCTGCTTGCCGCGGCGAAGGGGCAAGAACCACAAGCCGGTGAGACGTCCACGTTCCCGCGGGAATCGCCGCCGGAGGGGAAGGTCCGATGAAAGCCGCTGTCATGTTGGACATCAACCAGCCCTTGCGAGTCTGCGATATGCCTCTGCCGGTAATCGCCGATGATGAGGTGCTCGTGGAGACCCGCACCAGCGGAATCTGCGGCACGGACCTGCACATCCTCGCGGGGGCGGCCTATGTTCCGAAGCTGCCGCATATTTTAGGTCACGAGCCGGCTGGCGTGGTCGTGCGTGTCGGCCGGGCGGTGCGGAATCTTACCCCGGGTACCCGTGTCGTTCCGTATCTCTTTTTCAATTGCCATGACTGTTACTATTGCCGGGTCGGGCGACACCAACAATGTCTTCATTTGGGCGGCATTTTAGGGGTGATGTGCCACGGCGGCTTTGCGGAGTACTTTAAAGCGCCGGCCGGAAATTTGTTTCGCCTTCCCGACAACGTACCCTTCGATATCGGCGGCTTGATCGCTGATGCGGTGGTAACGGCCGTGCATGCCGCGCGGCGGGCGGGATTGTACGCCGGCCAGAGCGCTATTGTATTGGGCGCCGGCGGCGTGGGATTATCCCTGATTCAGGTTCTGGTAAATGCCGGTGTCCGGGTGGTTGCGATTGATCGGGTCCAGGCAAAGCTGGGACTGGCGCGCCATTTCGGCGCGACCTGGACGTATCCGTTTGCCGTGGAACAGGTCGATGCCGCAATTCACGATCTTGCCGATTCGGATGGTGTCGCGGCCGTATTCGATTGCGTGGGATCGACGCCGTCGCTGGCCGCCGCCTGCCGTTGGGTCCGCAATGGCGGGCGCGTAGTCGTCATCGGGGAAAGCGGACAACCCCCGGCCATTACGTCTACGGAAATCGCGCAGCGCGAACTGGAAATCATCGGCTCGCGGAACGGTGCTCGGCAAGACTTCGTGGAGGCGATTCGGTTGGTCCAATGCGGCGCGGTTCGGCCGCCGATCGCCGCGCGTTTTCCGCTGGAGGACATAAATGCCGCCTTGGGTCTGGTGCGATCCGATCCCCTGGGGCGCGTCGTTGTTGTGGTGCGCGACGATTGAACCAGGCGTCCGGATTTTTTGATATACCGCCGGGCGCCCCAACGATGACCTTTTACTCTGGAGACATTGATATGGACAAATTAATTATCACCGTTACCTGTGATTCCACCATGTCGTATCCCCGGAATCCTTTCAACCCTAAATCCCGGGAGGCTATAGCCCAGGAATATGTGCGCTCCGTGGATGCGGGCGCCGCCATCTGCCATCTGCATGGTCCCTACACCGTCGATGAGAAAATCCAGGCTGACGGTACGAAACTCTCCGATCTCGACCTGCCGGGCTGGGAACGGCTCAAGAACTCCATTACCGCCGTCCGCCGGCCGGTGATTCAGTACGGAATCGCCAATGGCCGTTATCCGCAGCGGATCGAGCTGATGAAACAGCAGCCGGATATGATGTCCATTTGTTTCAACGCGCATGATGAGTGTTTCCAACCCGATCCCGCCTATCCGCCCGTGGAACTCTATGGCATTCACTCCCGCGAGGAGTTGGAAGGCTACTGCGTGCACGCACGCCGGCACGGTGTCAAGCCCGAGGTCGAATCCTTTCACTATGGGGCCGTTTGGAACGCGCAGCGCCTGATCGAAAAGGGCTTGCTCGATACGCCTGTTTGGACGACCTTTTTCTTGGCTTGGCCGGGCGGTTGCTGGACTCCCCCGACGGTTTCGGCGCTGCTTTACATGGACCAGCATCGGCCCGCCCACTTTAATTACAGCGTCAGTGTCATGGACCCCCGGACGCATTGGCGGATGCTCACGCAGGCAATACTCTTGGGAGGTCACGTGCGTGTGGGCATGGAAGATAACCCGTATCTCGATCTGCGTGGCACTCTTGCCCGCAGCAACGCCGAATTGGTGGAAAAGATCGTGCGAATCGCCCGTGAATTGGGCCGGGAAATAGCTTCCCCACAGGAAGCGCGGGCGATAACGGGGTTGCCGGCACGGTAGAACGGCGACTTCCGGCGGGAAGACCCGCCGCGCCGGTCTGGCGGTTACTTCGGAAAAAACCGGAATATTGGAGAATTAATGATGTGGGCCAGTTCCATCACCTTTGAAGACTACTCTTTGGAATCCCTGCTGGGAATATTGAGGGAGACTGGTTTTGTCGGCGTGGAAATGAACAAGCCCCACTTGCGGCGGTGCCGGACGCCGGAGTTGCGGGCGAGTTTTGTCAAACAGGCGGGCGATCTGGGAATTCGAATGGGTGGACTCAACGTGGTGGGGGAATCTTATTTCCAGCCGTTTGGCGATGAGGCGCAGCTTGCGGCCACGGTGGAGGGTCTGTGCCAAGATGTTGATTACGCGCTCTCGCTGGGAGTTAAAGACGTGCTGGTCTGGGAAGGGCGGGCTCCGGAGGGTACCACCGAGGAGTATTGGATCAGGCAACTGCTGCCGCGGCTGCTCACTCTATTTCGGGCCGCATTGGCCTATGCGGAACCCCGGCAGGTTCGTTTTCTCGTGGAACCTCATCCTTTCACTGTGGGAATGAGCGTGCGGTTGCTCTCGCGGCTCTATGACCAGTTGGACAGTGCGTATTTCGGCGTTACCTATGACTTTTGCCATTATGGGGTGGGGCGCCCGCATGATTATGTCCAGGTGGTTCGACAACTCGCGCGGCGCATCCGACATGTTCACTTTTCTGATTCCGATCAGAAAAGTTCCGAGCTGCATTTTGCGCCCGGCGACGGAAAGATGGACACGAAGGCGGTTTTACAAGCACTGCGCGAGACCGGCTACGATGGAAAAATCACCCTCGACCTGTACGGCCATCCCACCCCCATAGAAGCGGCCAAGCGGAGTCTTCCTGCTCTCCGCGCCGCGGTCGAATTCCTGGGTCTGCAGGATTGAGAATAGGTTCTCGGTACGAATGGTCGGATGAATGGCTGCAGGAATGCGGTTTGCAAAAGGGAACTTCGTTATGGACACACAACTGCATGGCCAACGCTGCCTGATTACTGGTGGAAATAGTGGCATCGGTCTTGGTATCGCTAAAACACTCGCGCGGGAGGGGGTGCGATTAATCATCGCCAGCCGGGATGATTATCCGCAAGCCTTGGCGGAACTGGGCGAGATGGGAGCCGAAGTCGAATTAATCCAGGTTGATTTGCGCACCGAGGCGGCGGTGGTGGAGACGGTTAAACGGGCTATACGTCGCTGGGATGGGCTTGATCTGTATGTCAATAACGCCGCCATCGCCCGCCACGAACCGGTAACGCGAGTGACCGCGCCGGCTTTTCACGAAGTCATGGATATCAATCTGGGCGCATGCGTCTGGGCCTGCCGGGAGATCAGCCGACACATGCTCCCGCGGCGGGCGGGGAGTATTTTAATCATCGGCTCGACGGTGCGGATATGCCCGGCTTATGGGGAGGCGGTCTATCGCATCTCCAAGATGGGGCTTAAAATGTACATGGAAACACTGGCTGTGGAAATGGCTCCCTTCGGAATTCGGGTCAACATGATCACGCCGGGATATTTCTCCACTCGCCTCACCGCCGGCATGTCCGCCCGGCGGCAGGCGCTGCAGCTAAGTGAAATTCCGCTCCGACGTCCGGGCTCGCCCCTGGAGTGCGGCCCTGCCGCCGCCTTCCTTCTTTCCAATCACCTGAGTTCTTATATCACCGGAGCGGATCTGCTCGTGGACGGCGGATTGGCGCTGCGACCGCTGAAAATGATCGAAGATGAGGAAATTCTGGCGCTGAACCAATCGGGCTTGGAGAAGTAAGAAGCTATTCCCCAAGGAGTTATTAAGACATGCCGACATTTAATTCACAAGTATTGTGCTCGTGGACGCAGCAGGTATTGGCGGCCTGCGGAACTCCGCCGGGGGACGCCCGAATCGTGAGCGATCATCTGGTGGAAAATAATCTGCGCGGCGTCGATTCTCACGGAATCATGCGTATACCACAATATGTCCAGGCGGTGCGCGATGGCACGATACGTCCCGGCGCACCCGTGGAGCTGGTGCGGGAAACGGCCAACACCGCTGTGGTCGCCTGCGGGTGGAACTTTGGTATGGTCGGTGGCCTTCGCGCGATCCAAACCGCTCTGGCCAAGGCCAAGGCGCACTCGCTGGGGATGGTCGTGACGCGCTGCTGCAATCATGCCGGTCGCCTGGGCGCCTACGTGGAGTGGGCGGCTATGCAGGGTATGATCGCATTGGGATTTTGTAGTTCACCGCGGCATGGCCATTTCGTGGTCCCATGGGGTGGCAAGCAGGGGCGGTTGGCGACCAATCCGGTTGCGTTCGCCGTCCCGAACGGCCAACAGCCGCCGATTGTATCCGACTTTTCCACCTCCCAGGTCCCGGAGGGAAAAATCCGTCTGTACAAATCCCGAAACCTTCCGTTGGAGGATGGCTGGATCGTGGATGCCGATGGGCGTCCCAGCACATCACCGGACAATTTCTATGGGCCGCCTCCGGGAGCCATTCTGCCGTTCGGCGGCAGGATGGGCTACCGGGGTTACGCTCTGGGGTTGTTGGTGGAAATCATGGCTACCACACTCGCCGGGGAAGACTCCACCAGCGAACGCGCCGGCAATGGATTGGCGTTTATCACCCTGGATCCGGCGGCCTTCGTGCAGCGCGGCCTCTATAACGAGTTGCTGCAACAACTGGCGACCTACGTCAAGTCGTCCCGTCCGGTTGATCCGGAAAACCCCGTGCTGTTGCCCGGAGAACTTGAGCGGAATATCCGTCGGGAACGACAAGCCAATGGCATTCCGATTGACGACGCCACCTGGCGGCAGGTGGTTCAGACCGCGCGGGACTTGGGCTGTGGACCCATCCCGGTTCCGCCAGAGGCGTCTGAAAAATAAGAAGAAAGGAACCGCATCATGAACTCTTTGTTAACCGGCTTCTTGTTGATTTTTTTCGCGGCGGTATGTGGCGGCGCCTTTGCCGTTCCGATCAAACTGCGGCGTCGCTTTGAGCTGGAAAATCTTTACGTGATCGCCGGAGCGGTCACGATGATCCTTCTTCCTCTTGTGGTCGGATCGCTGTTTCTGCCCTCCTGGCATGAAGCCATGATGCGGACTCCCCCCAAGGTGCTATGGGTGGGACTGGGCTTTGGCTTCGCTTGGGGTATAGGCGCCGTCACTTTTGGATACGGGGTAAATTTGGCTGGCCTTTCACTGGGGTATGCGGTAATCATGGGGATCAATACCGCCGTGGGTTCCATGCTTCCGATCTTGGTTCGCTCTCCCTGGGAATTGCACACGGCGGGCGGGTTGGTGATCGTGGGCGGGATTGCCGCCTGCATTGTGGGCGTGGCGATCTGTGGCCGGGCCGGATTTTTGCGGGAACACGGCGAATCCCGTTCCAATGGCGCGCGGCGACAACCCGACCGCAATGACGCCTCGATAAGGCCGGATTCGCTCCCCGCGGCCGCGCTAGGGGAAACAGGCCCGCCGGCGTCTTCGAAAAACTTTCGTCTTGGACTGACGCTTTGCGTGATCTCCGGTGTTCTAAGCGCGTGCGCAAACCTGGGATTCACCTTTACTTCACAGATCGCCGCCGCGGCTCAAAAGCTCGGCGGCCAGCCGATCATTTCCAGCCTGGGCAGTTGGTTCCCCGTGTACTGGGGTGGTTTCGCGGCGACGCTGCTTTGGTTTGGCGGATTGCAGGTGAACAGGAAGAGTTGGAGAAAAAATGTGGGGCCGGGCGCTTGGCATGACTGGGGACTCGCCTTGGTTATGGGGGTATTATGGTTTCTCGCCATGATTCCTTATGGAATGGGCGCTTATTGCCTCGGACAACTCGGAACATCCGTAGGATGGGCCGTGGATATTGCCTCATCTTTAATTGTGGCCAACGTCTTGGGTTTTTTAACCGGCGAATGGAAAGCGGCCCCGCCGGGCGCACGCCGGGCGCTTTTTACCGGCTTGGGTGTTCTTGTTCTGGCCATGGCCATTTTGGGCAAAGGAAACGCGATGTTCACGCATTGAGCAGCGGCGATTCCGTGCCGAAAAGTAATCTGGTATAATAACATATATATTGATATTCATCATAATGGAGCTTGGTTATGCCCGAAAGATCTCCGCCGGCTATGCCCGCCCGGCGCCCCATCTCCAGAACCGCCGTGGAGAAAATGTTCAGGGTGCTTTCCAACTGGAAACGCTGGGGAAAATCCGACGAGCTGGGTGCTCCCAATCTGATCACGAACGCCAAGCGGGCCGGCGCCGCCTCTCTGGTGCGCGAAGGAATTGGCCTTTCCCTGGCGCGCAATACCAGCCGGCAGGCGACGGACAATTCCGCGCCTTTTGAGCATAAGATGATCCAAACGGGCGCCGGCAAGAATGCCACCGCCGCCACAGACTGGTACGGCGTCGCCTATCATGGATACACCGTGACCCACTTGGATGCTCTGTGCCACGTTTTCCACAAGGGACGTATGTACAATGGTTTTTCTGCCCGGGAGGTCACGTCGGACGGAGCCAAACGGTTGGCGGTGACGGCGCTGAAAAACGGAATCTTCACGCGCGGCATATTGGTGGATATCCCCGCCTTGCGGGGGAAGTCTTATTTAAGCGGGGCCGAGCCGGTCTACCGTGAAGATCTTCAGGCATGGGAGCGGTTCAGTTCCATGCAAGTCGAACCGGGTGATGCCATCGTCCTGCGGACGGGGCGTTGGGCGCGGCGTGCGGAACAGGGTTCCTGGCCGATTGAGATGAATTCGGCCGGCCTGCACGCCTCGGCGCTGCCCTGGTTGCGCGAACGGGATGTGGCCGTGCTGGCCAGTGATTTGGCCGCTGATGTCATGCCCTCGGGCGTCGCGCAAATAAAAATGCCCATCCACTTGGTCGCCATCGTGGCCATGGGCATTCCGATCATCGACAATTGCGATCTGGAACCAATCAGCCGGGTGGCGGCACAACTCGGGCGCTGGGATTTTCTCTTCGTGGCGGCCCCGCTGCCCGTGGAAGGTGGCACAGGATCGCCGGTCAACCCGCTGGCTATATTTTAGCTCTCCGTCATTGGATAGCGGTGGCAAGGAGTATTTTCCCGATGAAAATCATCCGTTTTGAGGATTCCGCCGGCCACATCCAAACCGGAGCGCTGCAACCGGACGGGGCGGCTCTGCGCCTGGAAGGCGATATCTTCGGCAAGTTTGTGCCGACCCGTCGAAAATTGGCGGTAGCCAAACTCCTTTGCCCGGTAGTTCCCACAGCCATCTTGTGTATCGGTCTGAATTATCGTCGGCACGCGGCGGAAACCAAAGCCCCCCTGCCGGAGTATCCCGTTTTGTTTCTAAAAAATCCCTCCTCCGTGCAGAATCCGGATGATCCCATCGAGTTGCCGCGCCACTTGGCTAGTTCGCAGGTGGATTATGAAGCGGAATTGGCGGTGGTGATTGGAAAGCGCGCCAAAAATGTGCGCGCCGCGCGGGCGTTGGATTATGTGCTGGGATTTACCGCCGCTAACGATGTATCCGCGCGGGACTGGCAGGTTCGGTGGGGCGGCTCACAGTGGTGCCGTGGCAAGAGTTTTGATACGTTCTGCCCATTAGGGCCGGCGCTGGTTACGCCCGAGGAATTGGGCGATCCGCAAGCGTTGGCGATTGAAACGCGTGTCAATGGCCGGATTCTCCAACAATCCAACACCGCCGACATGATTTTTAAGGTGCCGGAATTGATTGAATTTCTTTCCGGCTCCACCACGCTTTTGCCGGGAACGGTGATTCTCACCGGCACGCCGGAGGGTGTGGGTATGGCCCGCCGGCCGCCGCGCTGGCTGGTTGCCGGGGATAACGTGGAAATACAGATTGAAAAGATCGGCGTCCTGCGGAATCCTGTGATAGAGGAAAAGCCGTAACTGTTCACGGGTAAAAAGGCCCAGGCACCGCACCAAACGCGCCTGGGCCGATGACAACCTCCGGCCACGCGGCCGGAGTTACACCGCACGAAATGTATTCCGCCGGCGCTATGTCTCCAGCGTCCGGCGGAGTTTTTCAAGAGCCTGGTTTTGAATCTGCCGGACACGCTCCTTGGTTACGCCGATCATTTGGCCGACTTCTTCAAGAGTCATTGTCGCCGCGTCCTGGTTATGGTTAAGAGCAAAACGCGCCCCAATGACGCGCCGTTCCACATCGGTCAGATTGGCGGCGTTGTCAGTGATGACGTACCGGATTTCCTCTATGGCGTCACGGCTCCTGGTCTGACGGCGGTACTCCATTTCATGGGATTTCTCCATGGAGGGATCGAATTCGGTGGGGAACATATTTCGGTATCGGCCGGCTTTGCCGGCGATGCGGCTGTAGGCTTTAAGAATGGCGCCGCAGGCGTAGGTGCTGAACTTGAAGCCGCGGGCGGTGTCAAACTTCTCCACGGCGTGCAACAGCGCCATGTTGCCTTCGGAAATAAATTCGCCGAAATCAACATCAACCATGCGGACGCGTTTGGCCATGGCCAGCACCAAGGCCAGATTGGCGCCGGTGATCAAAGCGCGTGTCTGACGGACTCGGTCGTACCAGTGGGCGATCTGGCCCGCCAGGCGTTTTCCCGGATGGGTGCGAAAACGCTCCAGCAGTCGGGCGGTGCGTTGGCGGGCGTAGTTATAGCGAAGGAAAAGATGCTTTTCCTCCAGCGTGCTTAGCCGTGCAGATGAAGACGCCGCGGTGGAAAGATATTCCTCCAGTATCGGATGGTACCAGCCGGTATTGGCTGTGCCAATATCCAGGCCTTCATTAAATAGTTCTTTTTCCGCGGAAGCTCTGCGGAACATGGGGTTGGGGACGTAATCCAGCGGTGCGCTCGCCGCCTCGAGAACCAAGTCACGCTGCGCCTGACTCAGCGAAGCCAGAGCCGGTTTATGCCGTCGCGTTTGCGGGAACACCGCGGAAGGATCGTTTTTTATAGTGAGGCAAATCATACTGCAACCTCCTTTGTGTAACCATCTTGCTCAGCCCAAGGCGCGGTTCCCACGCCTTCCTATAAGTGTATATGTTCATACAAAATGCCGAAAAACGGCAAAAGTCGAGCTTCCCCTATCCATTCCATTAAATCCGCGTAATTCGTAGTTACGCTCAAGCTTCGTTATCACCATGCCT
>JAJZKY010000301.1 GCA_021803885.1 Planctomycetota bacterium | reverse complement strand
CCGAGAGTCAGGCATGTACGGCCTCCTCCTCCTAGCGTATTGCAACGCTCGGCTTTCTGCCACAAAAAAAAGAACCTGCAAAACACCACTTCTATGTCGCGCACCCATCGCAATGCGAACTTGCTCTCCTCTCGATCAAAGAGAAAAACAGCTATAAAATCAGATGCTTTGGCTGGATGAAAAACTTGGTTGCGGAATCGCTGTGAGACACTACACTAGCTGTTTGGCAGCCTGATCGCTTTTGTATATCACTGCTTCGACCGCATTGTCATCCAGGGCTACCTCAGCGGCTTGTCCCGGCCCGAGCAGGTGGTCTACTTCTTTCGCCAGGTGCTCGGCATCACTCCGCCGGTCAACTCGTTCTTCAGCACGTCATGCACCGCTTCGATCGTCCCCGCCTTCTCCCGATGCCACTGGATCAGCCGCTCCGGCTTCCACTCCCACAGGTTGCTCAGCACGGCAAAGTGCTTCACCCGGCTGCCGTCGGCAAAGAACTCCTCCTGCCGCGGACGAATGCGAATCGCCAAGTAGCGCAACGGCTGTGTGTCTTTATGCTCGGACTTTTCTCCCGGCGTAAAATCCACCTCGGCGCACTCGCGAATCTCCTTGCCGTCCGCCTTGCCGTAGAGATTCCAACCCGCCTCGGGAACCTGCAAGATGGCCTGATGCAAGGCCTCGCTCATGCGCGTGCTGATGGCGAAACCGATCTTCCCTTGTGGGCCATCGGCGCGATTCTCGTCCCGCAGCCAGCCAAGCAATTCCTTTTCGTGACTGGCCGAGTCGCCGCGATAGTAATAACTGGTCACCGTCTCCGGCAGCGCCGCGAAGGCTCGCTTGGCCAGCGCCAACGGGGCCATCATCGCCGGCACATTGCCGTCGCGAAATTCATCGGCCAGCACCGCGTCCATCTCCGCCCACACCGCCAGCATGGGCTGATAACCGCGCTCGCCTTCATAGGTTCTGAGCGCCTGCCGCTTGTGGCTCTCGATGATGGTGGCGTCCTGATCCACCGTCGCAATGCGCTGCTCCGGACAACGCCGGCCCAGTTCCCGCATCAGCTCCCGGTTCACTGTCCCAGTCTGGGAGGGTAGAAGCCCTCGCCTTCAGGCGACGGCTTTAGCGAGCGCGCCGGAGGATAATGTTAAGGGATGGCTGAGTATCGACGCGGCGCGCACACGGTGTTCGAGATCCATCTGCACATCGTGTTTACCACGAAGTACCGCAAGCCGGCCTTGAGCGGGGAAGTGGCGACCCGGGTGCGGGACTTGGTTCGGGAAATCTGCGCGCAGCATGAAGTAAAAATCATGAAAGGGCATGTGGCGAAAGACCCTGTGCATTTATTTGTGTCGATCCCGCCGCAGGTGACGATCAGCCGGTTGCTGCAATGGTTGAAAGGGAAGACGGCGCACCATCTGTAGCGGAGTTTGCGTACCTGAAGAAGCAGTTTTGGGGCAGGCATCTGTGGGCGCGAGGATATTTTTGCTGCAGCTCGGGCAATGTGATCGACGAGATCGTAGCCGAGTAAATCGCGAATCAGAACGAGAATCAGGATGAAGACTTTCGAGTAGATGGTTAAGTCCATCTACTTCTTGAAGCCCGCTTGGTGCGGGGTACATTTTGCCGGCCTCTGGCCGGAACAGGACTTACAGTCCGTTATCCCAGCCACCGCCTTCAGGCGGTGGCTTTCACTTTGCTACGCTTCGTTCAGAATGACTCCCTTCCACAAATAGCTACACCGACTTTCAATCCGCTTTAGTTTGGCGTGGCAACGCGACAGCCGTATACACTGTTCGGATGGTTCCAGAGTGATTTTTTTGGAAGAGAACGAATGCGCCTATTTCAATCTTCTTTGAATTTTCCAAGGCGTGGTGGCGGCATCACGTGTCGGCGAGCTGTTGACTTGGTCGTCTTGGCGATGGCAACGCTGGTGTGGACTGTTCCTGCTGGCACCGCCGCGAATGCGGCACGTCGCTCACCGTGGGTGGCGACGTGGGGCGCGGGCATGGTGGCCACGACGCCGGGTGGCGCGCCGGACCTTTCAGGGAAAACGCTGCGCGAAATTGTTCACACCAGTGTTGGCGGGAGCAGGGTTCGCGTCTGGCTCTCGAATCGCTTCGGCAGTGCGCCACTGCACATTGGGGCGGTTCATATTGCGGTCAGTGCAGGTGTGAGCGCGGGAGCCAATCCGGATGGAATCGCGGATGAAAGCGGCGTTGCGGCGGGTACCGACCGCACGCTCACATTCAACCAAAGCGATTCGGTCGTGATTCTTCCTGGAGCGGAGGTGGTCAGCGATCCGGTCGCGCTGGATGTTCCGGAGTTATCGAGTCTGGCTGTCAGCATGTATTTTCCAGACCGCACCACGGCTACGACGGAACACACAGACGCTCAACAAACCTCGTACGCGGCGACAGGCAATCTAGTGGACGCGGCGAATCTGGCGGGGAAAGATTGGCCGCAGAGACACTGGTATGTTCTTTCCGGCGTCGACGTGGATGCGCCTGGAGATTCCGCAGTGATCGCGATGGGAGCCTCGATTGTCGATGGGTATCACTCCACATGGAATGACAATCATCGTTGGCCCGATGACCTGGCGACACGTCTAGCGGCGGATGCGAACACAAGAAAAGCCGGAGTGCTGGGAGTGGTGGATGTTGGGATCGGTGGCAATCGTGTGCTGCTGGATGGCTACGGCCCGAGTGCGTCGTCGAGGTTCAACCGGGACGTCCTGGCGCGGAGCGGCGTGCGGTATTTGATTGTGCTGGAGGGCACCAACGATATTGGACGGTTTGCCGTCGACCATCAACCGTATGGCGACTTTGCGCAGCGACTGGAATCGGGCTTGGCGCAACTGGCGATGCAGGCCCATCAACATGGAATTCTGGTGTTCGGAGCTACACTCACACCCTATAAGGATTGCTTCTATTACTCTGCTGCGGGGGATGAAGTTCGGCAGGAAGTGAACCAGTGGATTCGCACCAGCGGGGTGTTGGACGGCGTAGTGGACTTCGACAAGGCGACGCGCGACCCCCAGAATCCATTGCGGTATCTGCCTCGGTATGATTCGGGCGACCATCTGCATCCGAACGATGCGGGCTATCAGGCCATGGCGAATGCCATCGATCTGAGCCTGTTCACGAAAACTGCCAGTGCGCATGCCGTCGGGCAAGGAACGAGTTCCAGATGAAACGCGCTGGCGTCGTGCATGTAGAATTGCGCGTGAGAGATTTCCTGACGAATATTTTTGAAGGAGGACAAATGTACTTCATTCCAACTTTTTTGCATTTTCAGGGGCGCGATCGCAGCGCCCCGTGCCGGCGAGTTGCCGTGGCTTCTGTGCTGGCGTTGGCAACTTTGGCATGGACTGTTCCGGCTGGCTACGCCGCGAATGGGGCGCCTCGCTCGCCGTGGGTGGCGACCTGGGGCGCGGGCATGGTGTCTATGGCGCAGGGCAGCGCACGGAATATTACCGGGCAAACGCTGCGCGAGATCGTTCATACCAGCGTGGGCGGCAGCCAGGTTCGGGTGTGGCTGTCCAACCGCTTCGGCAGCGAGCCGCTACACGTGGGAGCGGCGCATGTCGCACTCGGCGCGAGCGGAAGCGCGGGCGTTAATCCAGACGGAACCGCAGAGGAAAGCGGCATAACGGCGGGGACAGACCGGGCCCTGACGTTCAACCAAAGCGATTCGGTCATCATTCCTCCCGGAGCGGAGGTAGTGAGCGATCCGGTCACGCTGGACGTGCCAGCGTTATCCAATCTGGCGGTCAGCATGTATTTCCCGGACCACACGATGACGACGACGGAACATTCCTATGCCGCGCAAATCTCGTACGCAGCGACAGGCAATCAAGTGGATGCGGCCACTCTGGTGGGGAAGGATTGGCCGGAGAAGTCGTGGTATGTCGTCTCCGGGGTGGATGTGGATGCGCCGGGAGATTCCGCTGTGATTGCGCTTGGAGACTCGATTACGGATGGGGCCTATGCCACGGTGAACGAAAACCATCGCTGGCCGGACTACCTGGCGGGACGCCTGGCCGCGGATGCGAACACGAAAAAAGCGGGAGTGCTGGGCGTCGTGAATGTCGGCATTGGCGGCAATCGCGTGCTGCTGGACGGCGCCGGGCCGAATGCGGTGTCGCGCATCAATCGGGACGTTGTGGGGCGCAGCGGCGCACGCTATGTGATCGTGCTGGAAAGCATCAACGATATAGGGAGATTTGAAACCGATCGTCAACCCTACGGAGATCTGACGCAGAGGCTGGAGGCGGGCATCGCGCAGATTGCCGCGCAGGCTCATCAACATGGAATCCGAGTGATTGGCGCGACGATCACTCCGTATCAGGGCTGCGGATATTATTCCGATGCAGGCAATCAGGTACGCAATGCGGTGAATGATTGGATCCGCACCAGCCCGATCTTCGACGGCGTTGCGGACTTCGACAAAGCCGTGCGCGACCCGCAGAATCCGCAGCATTTCGCCGCGCAATACGATTCCGGTGACCATCTTCATCCCAAAGACGCGGGATACGAGGCGATGGCGGATTCGATCGATCTAAGCCTGTTCACGAAGAAGAAATAAGAGGCGAGGGGAGTTCCCGCGCAACGCAACCGCGTAGTGGTCGTTTTTTCGTTTGGATGCGTGAATCGAGAGACTCAGGGGCGCGAAGCGTAATAGCACGGCCCAAAATAGCATGCCGCATGTCAAGGGAAGGAAATGTACACTGGAAGCTGAGATTTAAACGGCTGTTTCGACATCTCTATTGACATAGAAGGTGTTGTCTCTGTATCTGTAAGTGGAACACTGAATTGGAGAAAATCCATGCCAAAGCTCAGCGTGCCTGAAGCGTATAGATCAGGAATCGCGGACATAGGGAGACTCTCCGAAGAGGCTTTTGGTCAACTTTTTGCGGCGCTCCAGAAGGCTCCCGAATTCAATGATTCAAAAGAATTATCTGCGTGGATCGGCAGCCGAGTCACAGCGGTGCCGCCGGAGACACAAGATGCGATTTTGATGTCTATCACGTCTATGACCAGAGCGAGGGATACCGGAAACACGACTCCCTCAGTCTTTGCCTCTGATGTCTGGGAGGCGCTAGAGCGACTATCACCGCAGCACTTAGAGGGCATTGACCAGAGTCTTTTTGAGACCCGTGTTGCTAGCCTCCTAGAACAGACCCCGATAGACCTTCCCGCAACTAAGGCTGATGACCTGAAAGGAGAAGTCGAGCGTAATTATTGCGATGCTCGAATTCTCACGGATCTTCGTGCAGGTTTCCGGAAGACGATCGATGACTCCCCATCGTTGATGGTTGTGCTCCATAGCCTGAGGATTAGTTACCACGATGACAAGGGCGACCATCGTGAGTTTTATGTAAGCATGGATGCGATTGACCTCCGCGATCTGCAAGAAGCGGTTGAACGGGCACAAAAGAAAGCCATTGCGCTCAAGAATATGATGAAGATCACAAACATTACGGTAGTGGAGTGAATAAATATGTCCCCATCCTGCGCTGAAAAAGAGTTCGGATACTTCAGGCGATCAGGTGTTCAAGATGCAAGGTCTTGGAAATCTCCGCATTCTTGCGCTTCGGCACTCATTCGGAAACATCGCGGGGAATGGGAATCTAAGAGTTCACCTGTAGACTTAGACCATATAGGCGAGCTAAGAAAGCTCTTTGATGGGTTAGCGGAAGAATGGAAGTCTGACACTTGGCATATCTCCTCTGTGAGAAGAAGAATATCTCATCCCGCTTATCTAAAGATTATCGGCATGGGAAAAGAAGCTCTTCCCTTCATTTTTGATGATATGCGTAAAGAGCCCTCGCACTGGTTTTGGGCTCTTGAGGCCATCACGCGGGAAAATATAGTTCCAGATGCCACCTCGCTACGCGAAGTGCATGATGCTTGGCTGGATTGGGCAACGTCCCATGGCTATTGATATTCCGGAACGATACAAATCTTACCTCAAGCAAACCTGCCCACAACTTATAGAGCATGAGAATTTTGAATATTCGAGCGAAGTAGATTCTTCAATCTTTATTCGTAGACAAAAATAGTTCAACAAACATGCAGTAACATCAGGCGGCTTGTAACAGGTCAACGATGTTCTCAATGGCCTTGTCGGCCTTGTGGTAGGCGGCTTCCAGT
>JAJZKY010000300.1 GCA_021803885.1 Planctomycetota bacterium | reverse complement strand
TGACTGTCCCAGTGAACCTGTTGATTATTAAAATTACCGACAAAGCTGACTCCGCCGGGCGTGGGGGAACGGAGAATTTTCAGCAGCCACGGCGCCGCCGACCGTGGACGCGCCCGGGCAAAGAGCGACAGATAATTCCGGCAGCCCGCCGAGGCCGGGGATGCCAGTGTCTGGGCCGCCGGGGTATTGGGAATTGAGGCGGTGCGGGCATAATCGGCCAGAAGTGCCTTGAGTTGCGGCGGATTCCAATGCCGCAGCACCTCAGTGGCATAGGTGCTGTCCTGTATCCGCTGCCAAATATTAATAAAATGTGATATGGTGATCATTTGATGATGGAATTTCAGCCTGTGCATGGAAACAGTCTGCACCCCCACCGTGTTATTCGAGGCAACCGACCAGCGCCATAATTTATCCGTGAGATGGGCATCGGGTTTGATATTCCAGATCGCGGCAAGCATGCTCAGGTACACCAGCCGATGGGGACTGGAAAGCAACCGATCGACGATCCATTCCGATTGCGGCCAGAGTGCCGCCAGACCGCCGGCGGCCTTGATCTGGACCGACGGTCGGTGAGAGAATGCATCGGCAATCAATGGTGCGACCTGTGGGGATAGCCCCCAATCGAAGAGTTCCCTGCGATCGGAGGCTGGCCGGCGCATCACGGCCAAGGCCCAGCGGGAGATGTTTTCGTCGAATTCCAGAATATGAATGAGGCGTGCGCGGCGCTCATCCCCGGTCGCTTGGATCGTTGCCCGCAACTGGTCGGCCAGAAGCACACGAATCTCGGCCTCAGCCTTCTGGCGGGTTGCGTAACGAGACGAACCGAGGTTGCGAATGGCCCGCGCCATATCGCTGCTGATGCGGGGTGCCGATTTACCGATGCCGGCACTCGCGCCGATCCACAGGCCGGCCAATACCGCACCGCCGAGCAACCCTCTCATTCGATAATTGCGAAAATACCGCACGATGTTCTCCAAACTCGAACATGAACACCACGAGTATATCAGAATTGGCATATTTTCATCCGCAACCATGACATTTTCAGTCGGCTGGTGTATGTTGACATATGGTAAAAAGTATCGGGCCTGGCGGCCTTTTCTTATGGAGCACGTATCAATATGTCAGAAAATCTTCCACCCCCCAACGGCGAAGCGGCGGCGCAGGCCGTAAATGTTCAGGTTCGCGACCAGAAACTCGAAACGCAGTACACCAATATCTTCAGGATGGCGGGTACGCACGAGGAACTATTTGTGGATTTTGGTATCAACCTGCAGCATCATGATCAACCCAATACCG
The DNA here is from genome assembly GCA_021803885.1 of Planctomycetota bacterium. The sequence goes on along the minus strand of JAJZKY010000300.1, from coordinate 4,858 downwards.
TGGTGCTTGATTTCAGCCAGCGCATGGTGATGAGCTTTTACACGGCCAAAAAACTGGCAGTGGAACTGAGCAAAGTCGTCAATCGGTACGAACAGGTTTACGGCCCGCTGCAGCTGGATCCGCGCCAAAGGCAGATTCGCCCCACATCGTCATAAATGATGATGACGCGGCGCGGCTCGACCATGTTGGCACCGCGGTCGGTAAAGACCGCCGCAGCGGGTGCCGGTTTGTCGCTCAACATGGATGGTGCAACAGGCATGTCAGATGACCCGTATCGCAGTGCCATGCTTCGGCTGGCGCTCGAAATGGACTTGGCGCTCGGTATGGCCGAGGCGCCTTGGGGTGCCCCGCCTGCCCAACAAAGGGGGGTAAGCGGAGATCGCCCGGCAGGAGCGCCGAATAAAATCAGCGACCGCAGAATGACGCCGCCGCCTATCAATCGTCGAAGCGATGCTGCGGCTCAGATGGTCGCCCCGCGCGGCGCTCCGACCACGGCGCCCAAGGTTACGACGCCAGCTACATTTAATGTGGAAGATTCGATGCCCATAGATTTCATGCGGCCGAAACTCAGAGAACCCATGCCCAGCCCCCCCGCCGATCGTGCCGCCGCTCTGAAGCAATTGGAGCTTGCGGTAGAAAAAGACCTCCAGCGATTCGTGAACGATGTTGCCACACGAGTGGTTTTCGGCGAGGGTGATCCGAATGCGGCGCTGATGTTTGTCGGGGAAGGGCCCGGGGCGGAAGAAGATAAACAGGGGCGTCCGTTTGTCGGCCGATCCGGCCAACTGCTGGACAAAATGATTCAGGCGATGGGTTTATCGCGGGAAGCGGTTTACATTGGTAATGTGGCCAAGCTCCGTGCCGCCGATCGAGACTCTGAAACAGGCCGCCTGAAGGATCGTCCGCCGACCGACGCCGAGGTGAAACGCGGGATTAACTACCTTGATGAGCAGATTGAAATCATCGCCCCCAGGGTTATCGTGACGCTGGGGGCCACCGCGCTGAAATACATGATCGGTCGGGCTGAAAATGTGACTCGAGTGCGGGGAAACTGGCAGACGTATCGCGGCATTCCGCTCATGCCGACCTATCATCCATCATTTCTGCTGCGGGCGTATACGCCTGAAAATCGCGCCAAGGTGTGGGATGACCTCAAGAAGGTCATGGAACGGCTCAAGTCGTAGGATGTTCAGGGCGGGATATCTACGGCGACGCCGCTATTTTCACCACTGACAGAAAACCAACTTAACCGCAGCGGTCGGGGAAGACGGTTTACTGGAGCGAGCAGACCTGGCGACGAAACCTATGCGTGCTTCGTGTGAGGAAAAAGTTGGTTACGCCATGCCGCAGGTACGAAACCATGTCTCGCGTAGAGACGCGGCGGGCGCGGAGATACTCACTACGCGGGCGAGGTGCCCGCCCCCCACAATCCCTCGCATCCGTGGCGTTTAGAGGCTGTTAGCGGCGCAGGGAGCGGAGAAAGGGCGGCTGCGCTACTGCAGGCGGCTGATGTCCAGATCAAAATTCATCGCTTCGGGCGTCATGCTGGTGAAATGGGCCTGTGCCATCGCATAGGCGGGAATCCGCAGGTCCATCCAGCCGCTGCGACCTTCAATCATGACCCCCCGGGAATCGAGGAATGCGTATTGATATTGAAGATAAAGCGTGTGATCGGTCAGATTGCGTACCGGCACCACCACATCCAACTGGCCGCCCCCCACCCGCGATACGATCGGCTCCTTCACCACAATTTTGCCCTGCAGGCTGTAACTGGTGAGATGAATCTGCGGATAGGGAGAGAGTGAATCGGCATACGGCACGACCGGCCCCTGACAGCCGGAAAGCAGCAGACAAACCAGTGAAGCCACGGCAACCGCCACCCACGGCCCCGAGAGACTCAGCCGCCGTGAGACGCTATTTGTTGTAAATCTATTGTTGTATCTCATTTTTATACTCCTCCGTCGGTCGGTGAATATATTACTGCGATCCCGCCGGATTGATCGGCTGCTCCTGAATGACACGTTCCTGAGTGCGGGTGCGTACGGTGGTGGTTTTGGTTTTAACGGTGACGGTCTTGAGCACCATCGGCCCGGTTACCTCCAGATCGACAGTATTATTCTGCAGATCAAACGCCTTGATCCCGGTCGATACGCCGATATTGCGTTTGAGTGCCTCATAAAACCGCCCCGGCGAGCCATCATACTGCACCGCGAGGCGCCCGTACGCAGTAGAGGAACTCCCCGTCATGCCGCGATTGACCACCAGCCGCACACCGGGCACCTTGGCGACAAAATGCTTGAGTGCAAGGAGATCGTCAATCCCGGCGGCGTTGTAGATACGCACGACAATCGGGTTGTACGCCGTGGCCGATCCGCCCCAGATGGAGGCAAGTTTCTGCATGATCTTGTCTGCCAGATAGCCGGTGTACATGTTAATGTTCGTTTTGCTCATGGGCAGCGGCATATCGACATACGCGGCACCGAGAATTCGAGCGTCGGTGGTGGAGACGGCGGTGGCCAACATCCGAATCGCCGGTTGCCCGGTGCTGGATTGGCCCGTCGGGGCGGCCTTGATCTCAATAAGCACATCGGTTTTTAACTGGTGTTTGAGCAGCGGGAGCACTTTCGGATCGCCATTCTGCAATCGTAGAAAACTCTCCCGGCTGAGCACCTCCCGGGCCATCGATTCACTCTGAATATCAACCTGCCCGTTGGCGTTGAGATAGTCGATCATGGAGATTTCAATGGCATCAAAGTCGGCCGATGATGCCGATATCTGGCGATTGGTGGTGGAGGTGGGCAGGCGGAGAACCTCAACCATGATCCGCGGTTCGCGCTGCGCCTGATACGCCTGCACATACGCAGCCTCATCCGGGAGCGGCACATGTTCACCGTACGGATTGCCACCGGTTTCACCAAACGCCCCCGGCGGGAGCGGCTTCTGATAAGGCACGGGCTGGTAGGCTGCCTGATCCTGCGGGCCGGGAATGGCAACATTTTGTACCGGTTGCCCGCAACCGGCCAGCAGCAGTGCGAGCAGAGCAACACAACACCCGCCCATCCATCTGTAGTTCAGCGTCATGAGTCCAACTCCATCATCAAGCGCCCCACCACCCCCGCAGTTGTGAACGCAGAACCATTATATCAGTTGCAGCAGCCGGCGAAATAAACCCGCCAGCTTCCGCTCTTACGGCCCGCCGTGGCAGTGGCAGTGGTCATGCCGGATAGTGGAATCAACCACTGAAATTGCGGCGATTGAAGCTCAGCAGCGCATTGTTAAAGGTAATAGTATCGCGCGGCAGCACAATTTCATGTTGTCTACGATCGCAACCTTGTAAACTCATCCGATCTCGAACCTTGGCGACTTGGGCGGCGATGGGAAGGGTATCTATCTGCTGCAGCGAACAAAAAAGTCCCATCCGCAAATCAACCACAATTTGCGGATGGGACAGGGGATACCAGGGATGTTGAGCCTCAGAACCCGATCTGCAGACCAGCCGTTACGCTCTGGGCGTACGTGTGGGGCCCGCCCGCAAATTGCGCTTCATAATCGGTGAAGACCCCGATGTTCTTGCTGATTTTGGCCGTGAGTGAAAATCCCATCAATGCAGTATCCCGAATCGGCCCATTGGTCACCACCGTAAAGGCATTGGAACCTGTGCCGACAAACGACGCATTGATACCGCGGCTGCTGTTGAGATACTCGTGCGAATAAAACGCATTGAGCGAGGGCACCAAAGTAAGCCAGTGCGTAACCGGCAGATCGTAAGACACATGGCCGCCGATCTCCGACCGGAGTGATTCCACGCGCTGTTTCGACACGCTCAGGCCGAACGGGCTGCTGGTTTCACTGGTTCCCTGCACGTTGACGTGAGTGTAGTAGAGTCCGGCGAGCGGACCGAAGATCAGGTGCTTTTTGAGCGCCTTGAAGTCGTAGCCGCCTTCCAATGCCACGTTGTAAACGCTGCCGCCGGTGTCGCCCCGCGCGGACGTAAGTGATCCGTCAAAATTAATATTGCGGTAAATGTCCGCATCCAGAATGGAATAATCAAAAAGCCCGGCGAGGAATATCCCCTTCTTGTAATACGACGCATACGCCTGGAAGCCCAAATCCTGCAGCTTGGCGGAACTTTGAAATTGATCCAACGTCGCCTGCGGATCGGTGTATGAAATCGAGGCGCCGATAATCACCGGTTTGCACCAATGGTAATTGGTACCCAAAAACACGCTGCTGGCTGAAAAATGGGCGGCGCTTGGCGAATATGCAAAATCACCCGATACCCAGTTGTAGTAGGAATAGACGGACAGTCCTTTGGCATATTTCATGATTCCGCCCATCATGCCGCCGTCAGCGCCGCTACCCTGGCCCATCGACATGTCATTGGAATTCACCGTCCCACCACCCATAGTCCCCATTGCGGGAGATGGCCCCGGCGAGTAATAGGAATCCTGAAGCATCTGGAAGACATTCTGATCAAAAAACACCTGTTCCTGCAGGGCGATATCGGGCAGATATTGATACACCGCCGGGGAAAGCTGATTGATCGCCGTGTTCACCTGCGAAGGCGAACCGGAAAGAATCGCGTTGATCTGCGGTGAAATAGAGCTTGGCAGCGTTCCCGCCCCTTGAAGCGAATTGAGATAGTTGCCGACTGCCATTTCATTTGGCGTGGTGGCATATTGAGAAAATCCACCGGCGGCCATCGCCGTTGACACTCCGACCACCAGCGCCGTCGCAGCAGCAGAAGTGGCGGCCTTGCCCACGCTTAACTTGCTGAGGCTTATGAATCCCTTCCGTCGTGAACGCATGGTTTCTCCTTGCAGGCATCATCTTTTCCCCGCAGGCTTTGGGCGCCACA
>JAJZKY010000299.1 GCA_021803885.1 Planctomycetota bacterium | reverse complement strand
AACTGTAATGCCGATCATGGGATGCGATGCCGGTGGTTGCGAGATAGTTTTCGCTCCAGATGCCGGTACGGTTCCAGTTCCGCATGAAAAGCCGGACACTTTTGCGGGCGTATGCGTGAATCACGGATGCCGGTGCATCATGAAGCAACCCCTGAAAGACAAGATAGTTGGTGGGGCCCCAGATATCTCCCCTCCAATACTCCTGATGCCTGTAGTAGGGCGTATTTCGCGAAATCGTGGGAATAACCCACCTGCCCCAGAAGTATTTTTTATTCAACATGACGGCCAGCATCCGCCCGGCCCGGTTTGCATCCGGGATTTCAGCAATCATCGGATAAAAATTAGTGGGTGACCATATCCGTGAAAGAAGATGATGACCGTTGCCCCGAGACCAGTAACGATTGCAGTACATTCCGAGCTTATGGCTCCAGAGCAGGGTGTTGATACGGGCCCCCATCGATTTCCACTCCGCCGTGTAATGAGCAGCGGCGTTATGATGCCCGAGAACCGTTGCAATCTTTGCGAGATACATCGCATCGGCTGCCCAAAGCGAATTCAGCCCCACATCGTCAACGTCATAAGTATCTGAGGAGGCCATCATGCGCACTTTCGATGGAAGATACATGGGCGTATCGTCCATGCCGCTTTCATAGCGGGCGTACTGCCAGTGAAGTCTGTAATTTACGTGATTATCATCCGAACCCCACTCCAAAAGTCCGTCGCGATTACCATCCCGATAAGGCAGGTGTGTCTCCGGATTAATGGCGAACCACCAATGATGATATCTGACAAGCGGCTTGTAACATTCACGCAGCAGGTTTTTACTGGGCCACCGCTGGTAATCCTGCCATACGCACATGGCGGCGACGGGCGGTTCACTCCGATCATCCGAATCCGGGCGTTTACGCCCCAGCCAGTTGGAAAAATTGCATATCAACCCGTTTGGCGCCTGAAAGTGAAACGTCCCTGCCAATTGACGACGCGACAGCCAAGGCGAAACATCGCGACTATTGATGGAGAGTAACACCGAATTAAAGAAGGAGTCCCACTCAAATATGACACAGCGGTCGGGCAGGCACCAACCTCGGACAACGGTGGCGGAAAGATTCCGCAGCGAGGGGACATAGACAACACTTTCATTGGCCGCTGACGAGATTGGTGAGATGAAATTTCCCCAATCACCGGAGGCTCGGGGCCGATGCATCGCGTACATTTTCCATCCGCTGCGAATCACCCGGCGAGCCACCGATAACACGCCAGTTCTGACCGGTCGCAACGCCGCCAGAAATGTGAGCGGATGTCCGGGAACCAGATTAAAAACCAGACCTGCATATCGTCCGGATTTGGCATCGGTACCGCCACCGAGTACACCCTTGGCAAAAGACCCGGCCGTGGATGCTGTAATGGCTTCGTCGGCGTTTTCATCCGCACGGAGAATAAATTCAGGCGCGGATCCCCCGCCTTCACGCGGTCGGCCGCTGATTCGTCCATGGAGAATGCGATATCTGGCGCCGTAGCCGGGCCAGGCGGGATAACACTCCAGAACGACTTTGGCGGGTTTTTGCGCCGTGAGTGATGCCACCGCTGTGGAAGTCCCTTTGATTCTCTGCCAACTGAGATGCAACGTATTACTGTGATCCATGAACCAGTACATCCGGCTGATACCCGATGTACGCCCCCAGCACATTGCCCCGAGATGCCATTGGTATCTCGCGACTCCGCGGTAACCGTGGATATAACGACCATGATTCACCCATCCGATGCTCAGATTGTACGCCACCGGATGCGGAGACGCGGGATCAGGCAGTATTACCAGACCTTCGGGATCGTTGGTATAGAAGGGGCCCATCAGAGTGGGAGATTTGCCCCCCTCCGCCTGAACCGATCCCACGCCAACGATGATCGTCATGGGTATGAAGAGAAGAATGAACAGCAACCGTAAATTTATTGATCCGGGGGTTGATAGACAGCAGAGGCTTGCGTGTCTGTTTGACATCATCCGTGGCAAAATCCGTATCATAAAGATCCTCTTCAATCGTCATTCTTCCGAGCATACTGTGCACCGTGCGGAACATTTGAGACGCGCTGCTCAGACACGAGCGCAAGATTACCGAGATAAGCATGCGTCAAATGGCAGAGTATCGGCCACGGCCAGATCATAATCGATATCCCCGCGATATTAATGGGACAACGATTCACTACCGTTCCAGGAACGATATGGTGTAGCGTCCGCCCGCCAGACGAATTCCTCCGGCACCCCCATTGTACGAAGCCATTTTGTTAACTGTCTCGGCGGACATCGGCCGCCCATTGAGGATCAAACGCGAATTATGATGGACGGGTAATTTAACAACCGCGGTTGCATTCAACGGTACTCCAAGTTGCACGGCCAACTCTTTCCCCTTTGCCTGCCATTTCAGATCAATTTGGCCAGCGGGTGATTGGTACTGTGCCTCGCACCACCTGACTTCCGGCGTAGGGCGAGGTTCGACCAGAAACTCACGCCAACCCGCCCGCTGCTCAACCGGACTGATTCCCGCGACGTACCGCCAGAACCACTCTCCGATTGAACTCCATGCCCAGTGACATAGTGAGAGCGTGACTACCTGACCTTTTATATAAGCATCAAAAGATTCCCAGAATGTGGTGCCGATGGTATTGACCATATAACCCCACGACGGACGGGTAACCTGGTTGATCATTCGACTCGCAACCTCATGTCCACCGAATCGTGAAAGAGCCTGCACCAAAGCGCGGGTGCTCAGATATCCTGTGGTCAGATGACCATGATTGCGCCTGATGGCACCCTTCAAATGATCCATCGCAGGGGCAATTAAATCGGCGGGAAGAAGTTCAAACTGCAGGGCCAGAGCATAGGAACCCTGCGCGTCGCCATCAATAGCTCCATCGGCTTTCACCCATCGCCGGACAAAGGCACGGCAAATTCCTCGATAGAGTTCATGATATTTTTCTGCATCAAGTCGCCGGCCCAGGATTGCCGCCGCTTTTCCGGTCAGATCAGCACTGTGAGCGAAGTAGGCCGTCGCCGCAAGAACTTTGGGTGTGACCGGGCTTCCGGGGCCCATCCAATCACCCCAATTCATGCCAAGTTGATTGAGCCAGAGCAGATCAGGATTATGCTGATGAACAAAATCTACCCATCGCGTCATGGCGGTGAAATGTCGATCCAGCAACATCGCGTCGCCGGTGGCCATGTATAAATCCCATGCCATGGTGACCCCCGCATCGGCCCAGCCGGGAGATCCTGCACAGATGGATGAGCCGCGAAGTTGAGCATGGGGAGTGATATCACAGAATTGCCCTGTGGAGAGCTGGGAATCGCGAGCATCCTGGAGATATTTACTGAAAAATGCGGCCGTATCCATATTCATCAGCGCGGTTGGGACGCAGTCACGGATGTCCCCCATCCAGGCCAGCCTCTCGGCCCGTGCGGCACAACCGGCCGGTACGTCGAAGAGGAGATTCCACTGCGTCCAGCGGACCGCCTCCATGAGCTTATTCCAAAGCGGATTGGAACAGCGGAACTCGCCCACGGTCCTGACATCCGTGCGGACGGGAACGGCAACGAGTGTGTCGGCGACCGGCGGTCGAGGCAATCCGCTCGCCACGACGTAGCGAAACCCGTGATAGGTAAACTGCGGCTGGAAAGTTTCCGACTCACCACCCTTGAGATAAACATCATCTCGCTGCAGCGCGTCCCAGAGATTGGCCCGATCAATGGCCCCGTCGGGCGTGAGACACTCCGCGTGATGAAGTGTGATGTGAGTGCCGGACGAACCGGCCGTTGTGAGCCGACAGTGACCGGCTATCTCCTGGCCAAAATCAAAGAGCCACGTACCATCGGCCAACGCGAGACGACGTTTCGCCCGCAATCCCGGCTGCTTGAGTGCCGACTGACAAAGATGCCATGAAATTTCCGCATTGTCGACACTCAGGTCAATCCCCCGCACGTATTTCCATGTGGAATCATCAAAACCGGCCTTGGTCCATCCGGGGTCGCTTCGGCGAAGATCTTGACATTCACCTCCGAGCAGATCGCTGTAGCGTATCGGACCATCCAGCGATGATCGCCATTGCTCATCGGATACCACTCTCAGGCGCCTGCCGTCGGCAAGTTCAATCTCAAGTTGCGCCAGCAATTTCGGTACATTGCCGAATATGTAACACATGTTGTAGAGGTTCATGTGTCCGCTATACCAGCCGTAGGCAAGGAGTGCGGCGATACCGTTCCGGCCCGGATGCAGCAGGTCGGTCACATCATGCATATCATAGAGAACCCGTTTATTGAACTGGGTAAATCCGGGCGCCAGACGTGACTCCGATACCCGCTGTCCGTTAATATATGTTTCATGAAATCCCCGGGCTGTGATCAGCAGCCATGCACGCCTGATCGGGCCGGGAATATCAAATTCCCTCCGCAGCATCGGCACGCGAATGACGGTATGCCCCTCGGGAACGCCGGGGACATCGACCAGAAGTTTCTGTGGCGGCAGGATGTTCCAGCACTCCGGCGATGCAAGAAAGTCCTCCGGACGGGGCTTGATGCCGGGCGGATAGGGGTGAAAGCTGACCTTATTACCCGGTTTGGTCAGGTAGTGTCTGGAGATATCACCCGTCTCGACGGAATCCAGGCATCGTACCGCCGCCCCCAACGCCACATTCTTTTTTCCGCGGAATATCTCAATGCCGCCGAGAGAGAACGCCCAGTAATCACAATCCCAGTGGGCCAACTGCGTCACCACGATGCGTACCAATCTGGCCCGTGTCGGGGGGAATCGGTAGAGCGTCGGCTTCATGATGGGGGGCCGAGGGGAGGGCACATCGGCGTGAGTCTGGTCGACAATCCGGCGGACAAGATTGTGGTTTTGATCGAGAGCTTCGACATAAAACCTTACGGGATACAAGAAGGATCGATAGTCGGGCGGCAGAAAGGCGGGGCGACTGGGCACCAGTCGAATGGCATCGATATTAACCTCGCGGCCTAAATCCACCTCAATCCATTTTTCCTGGTCAGGTCGATGGGCAATCTGACTTCGGTAGCAATGAATCGGTACACGCGGAAAATTTTCCGGTTCTGAGATCAGTGCATCCGTGATCCATTTTGCTTTCCAGTCTGAACGCGAAAAGAAACCCGTTGTCCAGGAGGCCGGTCGGCTCCAGGGATGGAGAGTCCCCTCAGCATCCCGTCCCCGAACACGCCAAAAACAAGTCTGCAAGGTCTCAAGCGGGCGGCCTTCGTAAAGTGTTGCCATTTCACTGCCTGTGCGCCAGCCGGAGTCCCAGAGGTCCGGGCGCGAAAACCTGGATACCGCTGTCGCCACCTGCACATGCCAGCTTGTGATCGGTGCGTTTCGTCCGGAGGCCTGAGTCGGAGGAAAATGCCAGGCAAGTCGGGGATGATGATTATCTACGCCCAAGGGCTCGACTAAATGTTCACATCGAAGATCGACGGGAGTGATACGGTGCCGCCCGGAGACTGCGCCATTCTTTTTACCCGAACGACCACTGGATGACACCGCACCCGCACCTAAGAGTGCCAGCGATGTTACCGTCGAAGCCACCATTTCCCGCCGGTTGATTCCGGCGCCAACGTCAACCTCACGACTTGAATGGCCAACCTTCAACTTTTTTTTACGAGCATGATCCATCGTCTAATATCCTGCAATCAAGACGCGATTCTCCTTGCAGTATAAGTAACAAGAGCGGAGATGAAAATACCTTCAGTCACTGACTCCTACCCAGTTTCATGACGGCATCTGCGGGGTGAAGGTGGCGAAATTGGGCACGTCCCCGAGACTTGCGTTGACGAGCTTGTGAAAAGCTTCCTCGGCGGTGCATCTGAGCTTATCCAGCATGATGCGGCCAATCGTGAAGATGCTGCAGTCGTTTTTGGACGAGGCCGTCCAGCAACTCGGACGACAACGACTCCGGGCCAGCAGGCCCAGTCCGCAAAGCAGAATGGGCTACTGTCAAATGTTGTGGATCGGGGCAATCAGGCGGCGGATTTTTTAACTCCATCTTCGTAGATAATTCCAGCGACGACATCCGGCAGTAATTCCGATCCATTAAGCCGCTGAAATCCCCGCTCGGCAACCCGGCCAAGCTTGTAGATCATCGCCAGGCAAGCCGCACGACTGGCGTTGTTGCGTGTCTTGTTGTGCCTCAATCTCACCGT
>JAJZKY010000298.1 GCA_021803885.1 Planctomycetota bacterium | reverse complement strand
TGCGCTCGGTTACAGATCGGCGCCATACTGCTCCTCACCGGCTGCGAAGTCGGGCCGAACTTCCATCGCCCCAGACAGATGATGCCCAAAACCTTCAGTCCATCGGCCATGCAATCGGTGCAAATGGAATCGAAAAACAATGGGGTTTTGGCTGCCGAAAAGGCCGCGCAAAAAGCCGGTATGGTTTCCCTGGTCATCGACACCAAACCCGCTCATCTGGCTCACTGGTGGCAGAGTTTTCATGATCCGGTGCTCAATCGCCTGATCACCATGGCCACCCGGCAGAATCTTTCCCTCGCGCAGGCCCGGCAGGCCATTATCCAGGCCCGCGAGGTGCTCAATTCAACCGCCGCCAATCTCGGGCCGTTTGTCAGCGCCGTCGGTTCGTACAGTCACAGCCGGGGTAGCAAAAATTTAGTACCCGGCCGCACCTCCACCGGTCCTTCGGAATCGGACAATTATTCTGCGGGCCTCGATGGCACCTGGGAACTTGACTTCTTCGGTCAGGTGCGACGGGGAATTCAGGCCGCCAAAGCCAGTCTGCATGAGGCGATCGACAATCGGCGCGTCATCCTGATCACGCTTCTCTCAGAAGTGGCGAGCGATTACATCAATCTCCGGGGTGTGCAGGCCCAGATTGCCATAACCGAGAATAATCTCCAAACACAGGAACATACTGTCGCGCTTCTTAAGCAGCAGGTCGGCGGCGGCATCTCCACCGAATTGAGCGTTGCGCAGGCACAGGCACAGGCCGCAAGCACGGCCGCACAGCTCCCCGTGCTTGAAACGCAGGCCCATCAGCTTGCCTATGCCATCGCGGTGTTGCTCTCCATGCCGCCCGGCACACTGGATAAACTCCTCGATGTGCCAAAACCCATTCCACCCGTCCCGCCGGAAGTCCCCATCGGCCTGCCCGGACAACTGCTCCTGCGCCGCCCGGATGTGCGCGTCGCCCTTGATCAATATGCCGCTGCGGTTGCCAATGTCGGCGTGGCCGAGGGAAATCTCTATCCCAAATTTACCATCAGTGCCAATCTCGGCTATTCCGCCGCAACCGCCGAGCAATGGTTCAATACTGCCAGCCTGGCCTATGGAATCGGGCCCAGTGTTTCCTGGTCAATATTAAATTGGGGCCAGGTGGAGTCACAGATCGGCCAGCAGAAGGCCGTCGCCCTGCAGGCCCTTTTCAATTACCGCCAGACTGTCATTCAGGCTCTGGATGATGTAGACTCCGCGCTCGTGGCCTATACACGTGAGCAGGCTCACTATCGTGCGCTGGCGGCAGCCGTTGAACAGAATCAGCGGGCGGTTACGCTTTCCATGGAGCTGTACCGCAACGGGCTTACCGACTTCCTCAACGTCCTCACCGCGCAGCAATCGCTCTACACATCACAGGATGCCTTGATTCAAAGTCAGCAGGCGATATCGGCGGATCTCGTCACGCTGTATCAGGCTCTCGGCGGCGGCTGGCAGACTCGACCCCATAAATCCACCGCTAAGCACATGACCCATTCATGACCCCGTCTGTGAGATTCGCGCCGGACGGTTGCCGCCCGGATCAGTGCCCGGTCCGTGGCTCAATATCGTCGCGCAGGCGATAGCCGACGCCGATCTCCGTCGATATGCAGCTTTGCCCCTTTTCGCCGGTCTGAAGCTTGCGCCGGAGACTGTTCATATAGATTCGCACGTAGTGCGTTCGATCCCCATAGCCCGATCCCCACACCTCCCGGAGCAGAAACCGATGCGTCAGCACCCGCCCCGCGTGCCGAACCAGCACCTCAAGCAATTTGAATTCCAGAGGCGTGAGACTGATCGGATCGCCACGGAGGGTGACTTGATGTCGGACAATATCCATGGTGATGGGGCCGACTGCCAATACCTGATCCGCTGATGAATCCTCCTGCTTCCGACGCATAACCGCTCGCAGGCGTGCCAGCAGTTCACCGGTACTCAATGGCTTGGTGAGATAATCGTCGGCACCCGTATCCAATGCCTCAATCTTACTCCGTTCCTGACCCCGGGCGGAAATAATAATAATCGGCATGCTGAACGTCGTGCGGATCTCCCGCAGCAGATCGATTCCATCGCGATCCGGGAGCCCCAGGTCCAGCACGATCGCCCCGATCGCTTCAGAGGCCAGTTGCTTCATCGCGGTACCGGCGTCCGCCGCCTCCAGATAACGGTACCCGGCGGCCTCCAATGCGATTCGCAGATACTTCCGAATGGCGTAATCATCTTCGACCACCAGAACCGCCGGCGGCGCACTCCTGAAATTCGGTGGCGACGATTGGGTGCTCATCAAGTCTCCATCATCTCCTGTCGCGGTTCTCCGGTAAATCGTCCGAAGTGGCAACGGGAATTCGGACCGTAAATTCCGCTCCCCCCTCCGGATGATTCCGTGCGCTGATTTGGCCGCCGTGAAGCTGTACGATGGTTCGGCATATCGCCAGCCCAAGCCCAAGCCCCTGACGCAGGCGGTTCCGCGGCGAACGGTAAAATTTTTCAAACAGATGCGGCACCTCGTCCTCCGCAAGCCCTCGGCCGTGATCACGAACCGTGACACTTATAAATCCACCCTCGGCCCTGGCACTTACCACAATCGACTCGTCGCTCTCGGATCTTCCGTGTTCGGCGGCATTTTCAATAAGATTCACCATCACCTGCTCCAGCAACTCCGGATCCCCCCGGCACGGCGGTAGATCAGCTCCGGATTTTACCTCAATGCGAAGGTGGGGCTCATGTTGGGTGACACGTTCAATGGCTGATGCAATCAGTTCCTCGGCCGGCAGAATATCCTGACGCACATCCATCTTGCCGGATTCCAGCCGCGTCATACGCAATAATTTATCAATGAGGCGATCCATCCTGCCGGCTTCAGCCGTTATCGACCCGGCCAACTCACGCAAATGGGCGCTATCCATATGGGGATCGGCTTCCTGAAGGCCACTGGCGGCGGCCGCAATTGCCGATAGTGGCGTGCGCAGATCATGCGAGACCGAGGTTAACAGCGTGTTGCGGATAGACTCCCGCTCGGCGTTCGCCCACGCGCGATGCGATTCCTCAGAAAACATCAGCCGGTCGATCGCCACCGCCAGTTGCTCGCACAGTGCCCGCAGCGAATCAATCGCCGGCGGCTCGATCAGTTCCTGCATATTCTCGCTTGTGAGTGCCAGCGCTCCGACCGTTCCACGCACGCCCCGGAAAGGCATGACAAAAAATCGCGACATCGGCAGCGTATCCGTTAACGCCCCGGCCGGTCGACCGTTCTGAACGACCCAGGCCGCAACGCCCATATCCTTGTCATCGAGTTGAATTCCGGTGCTCTGATACACCATCCGCGGCTTGCCCGCTTCGGCCACAATAACCGCGCTCTTTGCCCGCAGATGGGTCTCGACCTGCTTCACGGTGGAACGGGCCAGCTCATCGATACTCGCCGCCCCCGTAATCGCCTGCGTCATCTCCATCAGAGCCGCAATGCTCGCGTGTCGGTTGCGGGCCAGCAGTTCCTGCTCCCGCAGCCGGGTGGTGACGGTGCTGATGAACACACCCGCCAGCAGCATGACCAGAAACGTGAAAATATATTGAGTATCCGATACGGCGAAGGAATAGTAGGGGGGAACCACCGTGTAATCAAAGGCCAGAACGCCGATCACAGCCCCGGCAATCCCGGCTGCCGACCCGAATCGCGCCGCCAACCACATCACCCCCAGCAGATAAAGCATGATGACATTGATGTTGGATAGCCCGAGTTCGTGATAGAGCAATACTCCCACGATGGTGATCAGTCCCATCGTCACCGCGGCCATCAGAATGGCCCGACCGCCACGCGGCGTCCCGCGGCGGATCGGAGGCACAACGGGCTTGACCCCGTCTGGCTCACGGATCAGGTCAATCGCAATCGACCCGCTGAAGCGGATCAGATTACGGGTGAATCTCGATCCCAGCCAGCTTCTCCATCCGGATGCCGCCGGTTTCCCCGCAATAATTCGCGATATGTTTTCCTGCCGTGCAAATGCGACTATCTCTTTCGCCGCATTGTATCCCTGCAGGATCACCCGCCTGGCACCTAATTCCTCGGCCAGTTGCAGATTGGCCTGCGCCAGACGCCGGCGCGGTGAATCCTGATTCGCCAATGACGGTGTCTCCACAAATACAGCCGTCCAGCGCGAATGCGTCATTTTCGCCATTCGCGCTGCCGCCCGAATCAGATCCGCCGATTTGGGACTCGGCCCC
Organism: Planctomycetota bacterium; assembly: GCA_021803885.1. The sequence goes on along the minus strand of JAJZKY010000298.1, from coordinate 1,965 downwards.
ACGCACACCAGCAGCCGCTCCGAGATGGTCGTACCCCCGGTGCCGCCACTCACCGCAAGCCGCTCGTCACGCTGCCGGTCCACCCGGTCCGCGGTCAGACGCAGCGCCAGTTCGCGCAGTGCCATCAGATTTTCAACAGTAAAAAAGTTGGTCAGCGCGGCGTCAGCCCCGGACCCGCGATATATTTTTCCGTCGGCCAATCGTTGCAATAACTGCTCCGGCGGGATATCGACAAGCTGAACCTCATCCGCCTCCTCAAACACATGATCCGGCAGTGTTTCCTGAACCCTCACACCGGTCGTTTTGGCAACAACGTCATTAACGGATTCCAGATGTTGCGCATTGAGCGTCGTAAATACGTGGATTCCGGCCTCCAGCAATTCCATGACATCCTGCCATCGTTTGGAATGCCGCATGCCCGGGGCATTCGTGTGGGCCAACTCATCAATGAGTATGATCTCCGGCTTTTTTCGCAGCGCCGCGTCGAGATCAAACTCCCGCAGAAGAATTCCTCGATATTGAATCTGCAGATGGGGCAGAATATCCAACCCCAGCAGCAGGCGCTCCGTATCGGGTCGAATATGCGGCTCCGCGTACCCGACCAGTATCTGGTGTCCCTCTATCGCCAGTTGCCGGGCGCTCTCCAGCATGGCGTACGTCTTGCCCACACCGGCCACCGCGCCGAAAAATATTTTCAGACGGCCGCGCCGCTGTCGCTTTTCTTCGCGCAGCGCGTAACCCAGCAGGGCCTCGGGACTTGGACGGGTTGCTTCATCCATATCATTTCCGCAACGGATGATTCGACTGCTTTTGTAACTTCCGACACAGCCGATTAAGCCGGATATTCAACTCCAGCACATCAATATAACGCTCGCCGAAAAACCCCAGCCACGGCATTTCAATGGACTGCCGGATCAATCGTCGCAGCACCACCGGTGAAACATGCCGTGCCCGGGCTACCCGCGGAACCTGATAATAAGCCGCTGCCGGCGAAATATCCGGGTCCAATCCGCTGCCGGAACTGGTCACCAGATCGACGGGGATTCGTGCTTTATCCCCCGGATCGGCCTTCTGAAGTCGGGCTATGGCCGTCGCAACTTCTTTGACCAATGCCGGATTCCGCGGCCCCAAGTTTGATCCGCCGGAATTATCCGCATCATACGGCGGGCTCGTTGCCGATGGGCGCGGCCAGAAATATCCCGGCCCTGAAAAATTCTGGGCAATCAGCACAGAGCCTCCGGCAGTCTTCTGACTTTGTGCCGGACTGCCGGATCGGGAAATCAAACTGCCGTTGGCTTGGAACGGAAAAACCACCTGCCCCAAAGCCGTGATGGCCATGGGGTAGATAATACCCGTCAGCAATCCCAGCAACAGAAAGATCGTAAGGCAGGGTCGAATGATGTTACGCATGGCAAATCCCTGTTTCTAAAACCAGCCGTTCATGTTTCCCAAAAAGCCTGGCTGCCGCTTCACCCGTGAATTCCGCTCACCGCCAGCCCAATCAGCACGTCGATAATTTTGATACCGATGAAAGGTGTGATCAATCCGCCCAGCCCGTAGATGAGCAGATTATCGCGCAGCAGCACCGCCGCCGGTTTGGCCCGGTATTGTACCCCGCGAAGCGCAATGGGAATGAGAAATATAATAATCAAGGCATTGAATATAACCGCGGAAAGGATCGCGGTGTGCGGATTAAGATGCATGATATTCAGTGCCGAAAGCTGCGGATAGGTGGTGGCGAATATGACGGGAATGATGGCGAAATATTTCGCCACGTCGTTGGCCACTGAAAACGTGGTCAACGCCCCGCGTGTCATCAGGAGTTGCTTTCCTGTCTCGACCACCTCAATGAGCTTGGTCGGGTTGGAATCCAAATCGATCATATTGGCCGCTTCCTTCGCGGCTTGCGTACCCGTATTCATCGCCACTGCCACATCCGCCTGGGCCAGGGCAGGAGCATCGTTG
>JAJZKY010000297.1 GCA_021803885.1 Planctomycetota bacterium | reverse complement strand
CGGCCTTATGCCACATCCCGAGCGTTTCATTACCCCGTATCAGCATCCATGCTGGACGCGGTTTGATCAGCTTCCTCCGGCGCAGGGCACGGAGATTTTTGAAAATGCCGTCCGCTGGATTCGGCAATCCGGTTCCGTCGAGATTTTCGACACAGCGGCTGCAGCCGCAAATTGACCACGGAATGGGGCCAAAGAGTGCTGCACACGGATGTCAAAGGGGTTACCGGGGCCCGCTGGGTCCTCAAGTCGGGGTTGCAGACCCACTCGGTTGAGGAAATCATGCGGGGCGGCAGGGCTTCGCCGCTGCTGGCACAACTGCTGGCCATTCGCGGCATCGCACCTGCGGATGTTGAAAGTTTCATCTCGCCTGATTTTTCCGATATCAAGCCGCCCGAAGCATTACCCGCCATTGCCGACGCGGTTAATCTCATCGTTGACGCCATTGAATCAAAGCGGCGTATCGCCATTTACGGGGATTACGATGTTGACGGCATCACGAGCATTGCCATTCTGAGCCGGATCTTTGATCTTGCCGGGGCCCGGCACCAATTTTATATCCCTCACCGTGTCGAAGAGGGATATGGACTTCAATCGGCGGCCGTGGAGCAGCTTGCCGATGAAGGCGTTGAACTTTTAATAACCGTGGATTGCGGCATCTCCGCATCCGAGCCGGTAAGAATGGCCAAATCGCGCGGCTTGCGGGTGATCATCACCGATCACCATCAACTGCCGCCGGAATTGCCGCCCGCCGATGTGATTGTGCATCCGCTGGTGGGCGCCGATGGGACGCTCAAGGATTTGTGCGCCGCCGGCGTGGTGCTCAAACTCGCGTGGGGGTTGGCGCAGCGATTGTCCAAAGCCCGTAAAGTCGATGGCGCCTATCGTGAGGTGCTGCTTGAGGCCACAGCGCTGGCGGCTCTGGGCACCATCGCCGATGTGGTGCCGCTGATCGGCGACAATCGCGTCACGGTCACCTATGGGCTCAAGGCGCTCAGACAATGGCGCAGCCCGGGAATCGATGCGCTCTCGGCAATATGTCGTCGTTCCGGCTTCGGCGGCCGCGTTGATGATGAATACATCGGGTTTTCAATAGCACCGCGGCTCAATGCCGCCGGTCGCATGGGCCATGCGCGTGAAGCCCTTGAACTGCTCCTGACCGCCGATGCAGATATCGCCGCCTCGCTGGCGGAGGAATTGGATCGGCTGAATCGGCAGCGCCAGAAGACCGAACGGGAAATGTTCGGCCGGGCCGTGGAGATGATTTCCTCGCTGCCGCAGGTGCCGGAATGCATCGTGGTGCACGATGAGGCATGGCATCCAGGGGTGGCGGGGATTGTGGCGTCCCGGCTGGTTGAACATTTCGGTCGACCCGCATTTGTTTTATGTCGGGACGGAAATGTATTTTCCGGCTCGGCTCGCGGAATGGCGGGATTCGATGTGCACGCCGCCATTGCGTCGGCTCACCGGTGGATTATTTCCGGCGGGGGGCACTCCGCGGCAGGGGGGGTAAAAGTCAGTGCCGAAAATATGATTCCCTTCACCGAGGCGCTGGCTCGATACACGGCAGAGGTTATTCCCGAGGGGGGATTTGTCAAAACCGTCGAAGTTGACGCACTGCTGGAAGCGGATCAGATCGGTCCGTCATTGCTTTTCGACCTTGAAAAACTCGCCCCCTTCGGCATGGGAAACCGGCGGCCCCGTTTTCTCCTTCCCGCTTCGGTTGTCGATTCTCCACCACGTTTATGCGGCCTTGGCGGTCGGACGGTGCAGTTAACGCTGCGCATTGGCGGACGTCTGATTCAAGCTGTAGGCTTCCGACTCGGAACGCTGAGTTCAGACTTAAGGCGGGGGATGAGCATCGATGCTGTGGTTGAATTTCGGCCTTCGCTGGAATCTCGCGCCCACCGGCCGGAGTTCAGGCTGCTGGACTTCCGCTATTCTCCTGCCGCAGTTGCCGATTCACCTGCCCGGAAATCCGAGGCGCCTGTTGAGGCCCTCAACCCCACCGCACGCTGACGTTCGGATCATCGGCGGACGGGTATGGGCGGAAAATGGTGACGATCAGAATTTACTCTGCTGACACCGCGGCGTTTGCTGCAATCCATTCGTCCATCGCGGCGGCGGCATCGGCGTCGGGCATCTGCTCGGGCGGGTGTTTCATCAGGGCGGCGGAAACCGGAATCAGCGCCCCAGCGATTCCCCCCTTGAGCGCCAACCACGCACATCGCACCGCATCCACCACCACACCGGCGGAATTGGGTGAATCCTCCACCGCAAGCTTGACATCCACCTCCATCGGCAGTCCGCCGAAACCGTGTGCGTTAATACGGATATAACAAATCTTCTGATCGTTGAGAAAGGGAATGTAATCGGATGGACCGATGTGAATATGGCCCGCATCCAGCGGCATGTGCAATTGGCTGTTGACTGCTTCGGTCTTGCTGGTTTTCTTGCTCCCCAGTCGTCCGCGTTCCAGCATATTGAGAAAATCCGTATTCCCCCCCACATTGAGCTGATAACTGCTCTCAATGCTGATCCCACGCGCTTCGGCCAGGGCCATGAGTTGCCGATGAATGATCGTTGCACCGAATTGGGATTTAACATCATCCCCGATGATCGGCAGCCCGGCCCGCGCAAAACGCCCGGCCCAGTCAGGATTGCTGGCAATAAACACCGGAATGCAATTCACCATTGCCATGCCGGCCTCCAGCGCGGCGCGGGCGTAAAATTCCGTCGCGGCCTGCGACCCCACCGGCAGATAATTCACCAGAACATTGGCTCGGGTATCACGGAGTATCTTCACCACATCGACCGTGGTGACCTGATCGCCCGTCTTATCCGCGACGGCTCGGCGCTCCGGCGGAAAGCTTTCCAGATGTGCCGCCACGCCGTCCGCACTGGGCCCGGCATGCACCACCGCACCGTGATCATCCGGATCGGGGCAGAAAACGCGGGCGTTATTAGGCCGGGCAAAGATCGCCTCGGAGATGGGCCGGCCGATCTTGCGGGTATCAATATCAAAAGCGCACGCGATTTGAATATCGCCCACCGAAAGTCCGGCGATCTGCGAATGCATCAGGCCGATCTGAGCCTGGTTCCGCCGATACCACGAAAGTCCCTGCACCAGCGTCGAGGCACAATTCCCCACACCCACAATCGCAATTCTAGGTGCTGATCCGACCAGTAATGATGAATTTGCCATCAGGGGAAACGACTCCTGAGTAAAAAAGTATAACCGGGCCGGTCGTCTGATGGCCGCCTTATCGCTTGTCGGTATCTTCCAGTATCAGGCAGCTGTACGCGGTTACCAGCGGCGGTACCCGCTCCAGCCAGCGCGGGCTCCAACGGTTATACCACGAGCCGTTTTTATTCTGCAGGCTGATGAGTTTGGCGCGAATTTCGTGCCGCCAGTTGTGCTTTACGCCGTTGATGTCGGTGATGGTGGAAACCCGAAGCGCCCGGAAGGTACGGGCAAACATGAGGTAATAATAAAATAATCCCATTCGGCTGCCGCCGGTTCCGGGGTTGTAATTCAGTGTCCAGTGTGAACGGATCCATCCCAGTGCAGCCCGCACCTGCGGACTGCGTTTGGTCAGACCGGCGTAAATCATGCTCTTAAGCCCCGCATAAGTCATCGTGCCGTAGGGGGTCAGCGTGGCACGACCGCTGAGGTGATCAGTATCACCGAACTGCGACTCGCCTCCGTTGGCGGCCGTGTAGATGAAACCTCCGTTATGAAGCCCTTTGGCAAACGGTTCAGGGTTGGTTTCACTGTTTTCCTGACACCGCTCCACGAACACCAGCGCCCGCTTCATCGCGGGATTCGATGCCGGCACACCCGAATCATGCAGCGCCTGAATAAAAAATGAGGTATTGGATAAATCGGGTCGCCCCGTTCCATAGCCGACGCCGCCGTACCAGGAACTGTTTTTCGTAATGAGCTTGCCGTTGGGCTCCTTCATCGGCGCCACACGCTGCATGGAGATGAGAAATTTCTGCGCCGCCTTGATCTGCTGTTTGTATTGATTCCCCGGCATCACCGCCAGCGTGCTGAGCACAATACAGGTATTGTAGTTGGGCAGCACTTCTTCTGAAAAGCCGCCGTCCGGTCCGCGCGTAGATTCAATAAAATGCATCGCCCGGACAATTGGTTTGAAATTCGGGCTGTACCCCGCCTGAATCAGTCCTTTAACGACCAGAGCCGTTACTGCCGGCCCCACTTGGGGCACCCAGCTTCCGTTGGGATTCTGATGCGTCAGCAGATAATTCAGGCCTTTAGCCAGCGGCTTATCGGTTTTATACAGCGGGGCGGCATGGACACAGGCATTGCCCATGAGGCTTAGCAATGCCGCCGCACCGGCGATGACCCATTTCGTTTTACGACTTCTAACTGACATAGCTAGTACCTCCGCCGATAGAATCCGAATACCGGTAGGTGGCAAACGGCATCACAACCCAACCGTTCCCTGCGTCCTTTTGATGATAGCGGGGGTATGCAAACAATCCAAATTCCCGTCTTGCCTTGCCGTCAGGTGCCCGCCGTCAGCCACGCCAGATATTCCGTATTCCCCTTCTGCCCCTCGATCGGACTCTCCATGACACCTCGGCATCGCACGCCAAGCGACGGCATGGATTCAATCACATCGCGACACACACTTTCCGCCTGCTCGCGCGTCAGCACCCCTTTTTGCCGACGGGCAATATCCGATTCATAATGCGGTTTAATAAGGGTGATGATCGCCGCGTCCGGGCTATCGATAAGCCATTTGACCGCTGCGGGGATGATCAGAGCCTGTCGGGTCCAGCCGGCATCGATTGAAACATAGGAGACTTTTTCCGGAGGTACCAGATGCAGAGCATTGGTGCGTTCCATCACCACCACGCGCGGATCGCGGCGTAGTTTCCACGCCAATACACCATACGCCGTATCCACCGCAAAAACCCGGTTTGCTCCATTATCCAGCCAACAATGAGTAAATCCACCCACGTTGCAGCCAAAATCCGCAACGGTTTTATTCGAGGGCTGAAGGTTGAAAGTTTGAATCGCCGCAAGCAACTTGAGTCCGCCCCGCGAGACAAAATGCGGCACTTTCGGCTCATTGCCGTCGGCTGATGAGGAGTCAGATTCTCGTTCTGGCGGAACCATCAGTTAAGTTCCAACCGCGACCTCGGCAGCATGAGGCCGGACAAAAAAACTCCACTGGCGGCGGATCGTTTTAGTTCGCGCCGGCTTTGGCCAACGCGTTGATCTTCTTCATCAGGCGGCTTTTCTTTCGGGCTGCCGTCTTCTTGTGGATGGCTCCTTTGGCGCTGACGCGATCCAGCGTGCGAACCACGTCCGGAAGGTTCTTCTGGGCGGCCGACAAGTCCTTCTTGCTGATTGCGAGGTCCAATTCCTTAACCTTTACCCGCACATCGCGCTTACGATCGCGGTTGCGAAGACGCCGCTTCGCAGATTGTCGGATTCGTTTCCTTGCCGAAAGTGAATGGGCCACACACAACTCCTGCCTGATTAACCGGGCTCAATGAACATTTTTAACGTTCCGAAACCGGTCGGAACCACTTGTCCGCCGGCGCAGCAAACGCCAAGTACCCGCCCTATGCGGATAAGCCCAGTATATTCACCGAAAACAATCTCTTAGGCAAGCGTTCTCGGCATTCCATGTCGCCCATCGTTGACTCAGGCTTGCCCTTCCAAAAATCCCTTATCCAGAGTGGTCATCACTCGGCGCTCCAATGCGGAGCGTTGGGTTGTTCCGCGAGAAACGTTTTAATGGCCTTGGCAAAGTTGCTGTCATTGAGGGGAAAGACCTTTCTGACGTGTGCATCGTGGTATCTGCCGTTTACCGGCACGTTCCACCATCCCGGCAACAGTAGATGGCAGCCGCTGGCGACAAATGTCCGCAGATCATGGAGGGCGGCATGATAGAGTATCGGGCTCTCCGGCGGCCGGTTGGGGGCGGGATGCCATTCAAAAATGCCCCAGTTGCGGCTGTATTGTGTGATCATGCTGGTATCGATGGGGCCGAAGCGTGTAATGCCCACATGCCCATTCTGCGGTAGGTACCCCGACCAGATCGTCGAAGCGGAAGATAATGCCCGGTTGGCACCCCCCGGCATATCGCCCAGTAATTCTGCAGGTATCTGATGGGCGTAAAGCAGTTCCTTGGGCAACCCTTCCGCAATGAGCAAATCCGCGA
>JAJZKY010000296.1 GCA_021803885.1 Planctomycetota bacterium | reverse complement strand
GTAATGCCGCACCAAAAACCAATGCGGGAGCCAACACCACGACTATTAGCAGAACACCCATTGCGATAGCGATTCTTTTTGACATCGGTTCGTCCGCCATTTTTCAGCCGGTCACGGCTCTTCGGCCGGTCAGATTCACTACGAACCTAACCGTGAAATTAAGTATACTCCGTTCACCCAGTGATGGTACATAACCAAGTTTGCGTTATGTATGTTACTTGAGGCAATGATAAATCCAATGGGCCGTCATAGTTACTACACTTATATCCAAACCGTTGCGACCAATGGGCGACCTGGGATCAAGTTTGCTGTTGTAGGCGGCCAACTCGATATTTCATTACAGCGGTCAGTTGCGGATACGCGTGCGGCCGTAAATCGAATAAAACGGCATGTCCTGTCGCAATTTCAAGCACTTAAAGAGCGCGGCCCGACGATGTTCGAAGCAGACTCGCAACGGCAGTCTGGCGCTCTGTCACATCAACATTTTAGATGGGCAGCCTGTCAAGGGACACGCCCACCATCGCCAGGGTTCCTCGTCAACCCTAACATTTTGCTGTGACAAAGCACGAGTGCCCCTGGGATCCGCGCGATCGCTTTTACATCGCCGTGGATGGCCTCGACTGGGGTTACGGGCAAAAAACTGGATTGCTCCGGGAACGGCGGCCCGGTAAAATGCTTCCATGGCTATTGCCGAGCGAAGACATGACCAGATTCTCCATGCGCTGGAGCAGAATCCACTGTTAGCTGTGGCAGAGGCCATGCGTGTAACCGGTGCCAGCGCCGCCACCATTCGGCGGGATTTTGATCAGCTTGCGGAAGAAAATTTGGTGCAGCGCGTCCGCGGCGGCGTGCGGCTGCTGCGCACAGAAATGATGTTGCCTTTCACCTTGCGTCAAACGCACATGGAGGAGCAGAAGCGGTTGATTGCAAAAAAAGTGGCAACGTTGCTCCAACCGGGTGATGTGGTGATTGTGGACGGCGGCACCACCACCGCCCAATTGGCCCGCTATCTGCCCGACATACCGTTGTGTGTGATTACCAACTCTCTGCGCCTGGCCTCGCTGCTGGATCAGCAACCTCCGCGCCGCACTACTTTAGAGGTTCTGGTTACCGGAGGTCAATTGTATCCGTCGGCGGGAATTCTTCTGGGGCCGGCGGTGATTGCAAGTCTGGCCAAGTACCATACCAAATGGGCGTTTCTCTCAGTGGTGGGCGTTACCACCGACGGCGTATTTAATAACAATGAAATGGTGGTTGAAGTCCAGCGGCAGATGCTGGCCAGCGCTGAGCGCACGATTGTTTTGGCCGATCATACCAAAATTGGCTGCTGTTCTCTTTGCCGTTTGTGTGATCCAAAATTCATTCATCTGGCCACCGATGCGGATCCGAGCACAGACCCTGTTGCGCGGCGCTTGGCTAAAACCGTGCAATCTTTTATTTCGCCCACCGTCTGATATTCCGGCGATGTTCAGTTGGGGTTAATAACAATCTTCATGCCCGCGCGGCTTTCCATAACATCAAACGCTTCATTGATGCGATCAAGGGGAAACCGGTGCGTAATCAGCGGTTTAACCCGAACGCGTCCGGCGGCCAGAAGATCAACGGCAATTTCATGATGGCGCGGAACGCAACCGTGACTGCCGGTGACAAAACACTCTTTATAATGAATCGTATTGGATAGGATGTTCAGGGGTTGTTCATCCTTCGCCAAACCGCCGAAGAGGTTGACATATCCGCGGTGCGCCACCATATCAATGGCCTGCTTATGAGTTTGAAGATTACCATTGCAGGTGATCACCACGTCCGGGCCTTCGCCGGCGGTAAGTTGGCGGCAGCGGGCAACAATATCCTCTTCATCACTGAACAGATAATGATCAGCTCCGTAAGTGCGGGCAATTTCCATGCGTTTGCGACTGCGTTGCACGCCAATGACTTTGGTTGCGCCCATGATCCGGGCCAGGTCCAGCATCATACAGCCGATCGGCCCCAGTCCAATAATCACCACGCTTTTTCCAACGGATAGATTGGTCATCTCAAAGCCGTTGATCGCACAGGCCAGCGGTTCGGCCAGCGCGGCTTCTTCAAAAGCCAGATGGCGTGGATCAAACTGGCGCACCGGTCCTTCTTCCAACAGAAGCTGCGGCATCTTGACGTATTGGGCAAAGGCCCCGGCAAACTGATACCCCATGGCATAGTTGATGGCACAGTTATTTCCCAGTCCGTTGCGGCACCAGTAACATTCGCCACAGGGGACATCCGCCCCAAGCGCCACATGATCCCCCTCTTTCACTCGCTTAACGTTTTTTCCAACTTTTACCACCGTCCCGGCGGTTTCATGCCCAATAATCGTGGGACATTTCACACGCGGATTCCCATGGTGGAAAATGCGGACATCTGATCCGCAAATACTCGTGGCCTCCACGCGCATGAGGGCTTCGTCGGGGCCGATCTCCGGTTCAGGCACTTCTTTGACTACCATTTTATTCAGTGCTTCCAGAACTGCTGCCTTCATAGGGTACTCCTTAGGGGTATTTGAATTATGGATAAATTTGAATTATGGATAAATCAGAACTTTCGAAGAAAACATGGTGCCGCTGCGCATAGACTCCAGCGTGGCAATCGCTTGATCCAGCGGCACACGATGCGTGATCAACGGTGCAACCTTAAGTTTTTGGGACGCCATCGCTTCCAGTACGGTTCGCCAATCGTCATCGTTGCCGACCGCACTATAGTCACTGTTCCAGGTACCCACCACCGAGACCTCACGACGCATGATTTGTGATAACAGCGGTGCCGGGATCGTCACATCCCCGGAGGGATTGCCCAGAGCAATGACCGTTCCTCCGCGCCGGGTGGCCGTCATCGCCTGCAAAAGTGTGGCGGGTACACCGGCTGCATCGATGGTCAAATGAGCGCCGGCGTCGTGCGTTAACTCATTGATTACCGCTACGGGATCACGCTCACGGCTATTAAACACCTCGGTAAATCCAAGTCTTCTCGCCAGGTTCAATTTTTGTGCAATAAGATCAAAAATAATGACATGACCGGCACCCAAAATTTCCGCCCACAGTGCGGTCATCAAGCCAATAGGTCCAGCACCGAAAATAACGACCGCATGACCGGCCAGGGAATGCTTAACCCGGCGCAGAGCATGAAGTGCTACCGCCGCCGGTTCGGTCATTGCCGCGGCGTCGAGGCTCACGCCGGGAGGCACCTTTAATAAGTTACGCGCTGGGGCGGTCACAAAGCGTGCAAATCCGCCATCGCAGCGGGATCCAAGGTAGCCATAATCATAACACTGTACAAATTGCCCGCGTTCACAGGCCGCGCATTTACCGCACCATAATAATGGAAAAACGGCCACGGGATCACCGAATGTAAAATCATGAACATTTTCAGCTACCGATTCAACCGTCCCGGCAAATTCATGGCCGCAGATGGTGGGAAAGTGATAGGTGCCTTTCTGATATATGCGTGGAATATCAGATCCGCATACGCCGCAGGCATGGATGCGCACGCGCACTTCTCCGGGTTTGATCTCCGGTACCGGCACCGTTTCAACGCGTAAATCGCCCACCGCGTGGAGTACCAATGCCGGCATGGTGGATCTCTCGTCAGTAGCTGACGCGCGCGTCATTGTTTGACTCCTTGCGGTGCACCGAGTACGACATCGCGCTGCGAAAGCCCCTGATTTACCGCATTGCGTATACGTATCATGTTATCGCCCTTGGTTGCGGATTGGCTGAAGATACTGCTGGTTCCCGCCACGAGCATATCAGCTCCGGCGGCCACCATGGCCGGAATATTATCAAAGCTCACATTGCCATCAACTTCAATAAGAATCGGGCGAGGGGCTTTTCTGGTGAGCATCTGCCGGCAGGCTGCAATCTTCTCAATAGCACCGGGAACCAATTTCTGGCCGGCAAAACCGGGATTTACCGTCATTAAAAGAACGTAGTCGATGGCATGCAAGATCCACTCAATACTGTGCAGGGGCGTCGCTGGATTCAGCGCCACGCCAGATCTCATGCCGCGTTCACGAATCCGCTGCAACGTCCGCTCCAGATGCGCGCAAACCTCAGCATGTACAGAAATATTCTCCACCCCAATATCCGCCAATCGGTCAATGAGCCAGTCGGGGTCTTCCACCATCAGGTGAACATCAAATGGTTTGGAGGTTTTGGGCCGTAACTGTTCCAGCACCGGCAAGCCCAATGACAAATTGGGCGCAAAACGACCATCCATGATATCCAAATGCCACAGATCCACACCAACTGATTCAAGCTGCCGAACGTCACTTTCCAACCGGCACATGTCCGCGCACATCAGTGAAGGCGCGATAAGAATCTTAGTGGATGCGTCAACAGGTGTGGCAATATCTTCCGGTACGCGGGACGGCAAACCACCAGCGTCGTGATCAGTGTTGTTAAATTCCTGACGACACCAGCGCAGAGACTCGCGCAGCACATCACCGAGCTTGTGGTCCGTATAATCCCGTCCCAGCTTTGGGCCGCCGATTTCCAGATAGCCAATAAGTTGATGTACCGGCAATATTGCGGCGGCACTCCGGAGCATGTTACGTACCGTCGACAGATCAACAATCCCTTTTTTACGCTCGGCCGACGAAAAACCAAACGTGGAATTGAAAAGCGCATCGGTATTTTTTAAATGAATTTCGCTCGTCCACGGCAGCGCGGAACGCAGGAGATCAAGATGATTATGGATGACTTGGCCCTCGGCGTTGGCATAACCGTGGGCGACATCAACACAAAATCCCACGCGCGCCGTTGAATTCGGATGGGCCTCATGAAAGGCGGTGAGTTCCGCTCCGACAATGCTCATTTCTTCCGGCAGTGTCGGAGGTTCCGCCAGAGCGGACATGGGTTCAATGGTCAACCACTTGATTCCATGATTGCCGGCAAAAGCCATTAACTCCTTCATGTGCCGGAGGTAATTGACCAATCCCGCTTGTTTGGTTCCCATGCGATCGCGCAGCACCGATCCGGGATTACTGCCCACGGAGGGTGCACCGACCAAAGCCGCTACTTCAATTAATCGCTGGTAATTACGTCGGGCAATGGCGTCCCACCCCTTACCATCATCCCGAAAAAAGCCACCGAGTTCCCGATGGGCGGTAAAAACACTGGAGAATAATAAGCCGCGGTCTTCCGCCTGCCGCCGAAGGTCTCGGAAGTAATCGTCCGGCAACTGGTAAATTTCAAAAAACGTTCCAAGCTGCAGGTGTCGGACACCTTCAGATTCCAGCAGATCAAAGAGCCACGCGAATGAATAGCGGTACTCAATCGGGTCGGTCTTAATTCCAACCGCAAGCTGCAGAAGATTCTGACTATCAATCGCTTTAATCATAATTAATCATAATACGTCTAAATCAATCATCCGTCAATATGCCTGCTGTGCCAAGACTCTGCCTCGCGTGGCAGCAAATCCGGGCGTGGTGCTGGGACGTCCCATCCCCCTTTAGTCGCGTGTGCTTGCACCGCGCGTTTTACGCGGAAAATACACGCGTGCCCGGAAACATCGCCACACCCACTTGGCCTCGCGTGTGCCTGACGTCAGGCGTTTATTAGTGCAGGTCATGCGGGGTGTACACCAGTCGATAATGTCCGGGACCGGCATGTATAACCAGCGCCGCGTTACCACCAGTGCCGCGGTTAATGCCCAGGACCCCACCGTCTCCTGCAGCAAGGGGTTTGCCGTTACATTGCACGCTTTCATTGCCGGCACCGCTGAGCGTGATAAATACCGAACTCGCGGGTGGAATGGTAATATTCAAAGCCAGTTTTTGCCGTGCCAGCGCCAGGCACTTGTAATAAGTCCATATTGGCTGTCATGCTCGGAGCGTACCCAAGGCAGCGCTTTAACGGGATGGGGCTTGATGAGAATGGTTCGAAATCCGGGCGATTGCCAATCGGGCCTGATTCCCGCCAGATCGTTGTACATCCAACCCAGAATATCACCAAACATGATGTGGTTTAACGAAGCGGCATCGGCCGGCGTCCAGCCCCAACCTTCCCACAAAGTCGTGGCACCACGTAGTATCCATTGTCCATAACTCGGATAGGTGGTCTGCGTGGCGATCCGGTAGGCCAGTGCGGTATGGCCGTAGGTGCTTAGAACACGGAACAGGCACTTGTCGCCCAATATTCCAACATCCAGATGGTCCTGATGCGCACGCTTTGTGACCGCCCC
>JAJZKY010000295.1 GCA_021803885.1 Planctomycetota bacterium | reverse complement strand
GAGCTTTGCTCCTCCTGGGTGGCCGCCGCCGCAACGTGAAGGCCTAAGCCTTCACGCCCTATTCTGGTCCGCCGGATTAGGATATTCGCCCGCACAGCGCGGCTGGTTACATCGTCGGCCAACGAGAAAAATTCCCAACGGGGAGCCGCAAGGCTTCCCGTTGGCATTTCCCGTTGTGGCCGCCTATCGCGGTACCCCAAAGTTTTTTTATCACCGCAGCCCTTAATCTTCCGCCAGAATGCGTGCCGTGCGCTGCCACATATCCAGTTTGGCACGGCGGTGAGCTCTGCCCCGCGTGAGTCGATCCCAATCCTCTGGTTGCCATTGTCGCACCGCTTGTAACTCCACTGCCGGGGCCGGAGCTTGCGGCTGAAAATCGCGTTCTTCGCTGAGCAATGGCCGGTGATTCCATGGGCATACGGTCTGGCAGATATCGCAGCCGAGAAGATATTGAGCTTCGCGCATCGGTTGATGAATTTCTTCGGGAATATCGCCCCGATTTTCCAGAGTGTGATAACTGATGCAACGAGTCGCATTAAGCTGGTAGGGCGTAAGGGCGGCGGTGGGACAGGCATCGATGCATCGCGTGCATGTACCACAGTGATCCGGCTCTGCAGAGTCAAACTCCAGCGGCAGGGACGTCAGCAATTCGCCCAGTAAAAACCAGCTTCCATGTCGCGGGTTAATCAGCAAGGTGTTTTTGCCGATCCAGCCAAGGCCGGCGCGAGCCGCGAGTTCCCGCTCATGGACCGGGCCGGTATCCACATACGCACGACAGACGCAGTCACCTGCAGTGATGCTTTGAATTTTTCTTTGTAATTCTCGCAAATGCCCCATCAACACCCGATGATAATCCCTTCCCCAGGCGTAACGGGCGATGCGTCCTCTGGATGCAGACCCGGGGCCAGGCGCCGGCTCAGCGTGGGATTCATCCAAGGTGTCTGCCGCCTGCGACAATTCCGGCGCGGGTTCCGGCGAGTAGTACGAAATCGCCACACTGATGACGCTTTTAACCCATGGAAACGCGCCAGAAAGATTCGTCCGCGCGGCCAGCGAATCTTCCAGATATTTCATGCCACCGTGTTGCCCTTGGGCCAGCCAAGCTCGATATTCGCGTGCATAAACACTCTCCGAAGGATCCGCAATGCCAACCAGATTAAAGCCGACCTCTTCTGCCAGTTGCTTTATTTGCGCCGCCGACACCACCTTGGCGCCGGCGATGGAAATAGCATCATTGCTTGACGAAGCCATGGCATCACTTCTTGTTGGAATACGGGTTGGGCGAAGCAACAGCAGGAGTGGCCGGCGCTTTTTGCAGGTGGGCATTGGCGGGTACAACCGCCAACAGATCATCCGGAGCTGGCTCATCCACCGTTTCCAAAGGCAGATCATTTTGTTCTGTAATTTTGCTCAGCGCTTGGATATTCAGCCGGTCGATGGTCGGAGTGGGTATCTCATTAGACTTGGGCTTGCGCCCGGTCCACAGCCAGTAGCGCAGCACCCCCCAGCCCACAATCAGCACGGAAAGTCCTCCGGCCAAAATATATGTCGAGGCGCTGCCTCCGCCCTTCGCATTGACCTCGGCATCGCCGGGCAAAATATTCAAGATGAACGTCAGCATTGACATTGCCTACCATCCAAGTCCGAACGATGTAAACCACCAGCACATTTTAACACCAACAATGGCCCGTTGGAATCGACTGCCTTGCCGCGTCCCGGCCGTGTCGCTCGTCCAGCCTGCCCCTTCTGCCGCATTGTGCCCGAACTTGAACCGAGTGTCCTCCCATCCGCACCAGCGACGCCGCGCTTTTCGCGCGGCACTTCATAACGCCGGTTGCCTTTTTTGAGTATGCCCTTATCATAATCCAACCGTGGCTTCTCGCGGCACGACGCTTACAGGTGAACGCGGTTGCCGTGGTTGAAGCCGCCAATGCACTGGAGAAAAATCATGGCACGCGCTGTAACTTTATTTACCGGTCAATGGGCTGATCTGCCGTTTGAGACAGCCTGCAAAAAAGCCAAAGCATTTGGTTATGACGGCATCGAAATCCCCTGCTGGGGCGATCATTTTGATGTGGAACAGGCGCTGGCCGACAAGACCTATATCAAAAATAAATGGGCCACGCTGACGCGTTATGGATTGAAATGCCTGGCTATCAGCACGCATCTGGTCGGTCAGGCCGTATGCGACCGTATTGATGCCCGCCACCAAAGCATTTTGCCGGCGCGCATTTGGGGTGATGGCAAACCGGAAGGGGTCAACAAGCGAGCCGCGGAAGAAATGAAACGCACCGCCCAGGCGGCACGCAAATTCTTTGATGCCGCCCCCGCCGCGATCAAAAAGGAACTCCGCCGGGTCGTGGTCAACGGATTCACCGGCAGCAGCATCTGGCATCTGGTCTATAGCTTTCCACCCGTGCTGGCCAATCAGATCGAAGACGGCTTTGCCCATTTCGCCCGCACTTGGAATCCGATTCTCGACAGTTTTGACGAACAGGGCGTCGTGTTCGCCCTGGAAGTGCACCCGACCGAAATCGCCTTCGATATCGCCAGTGCCCGCGCGGCGCTCGATGCCATCAAAAATCGACCTGCCTTTGGCTTCAATTTCGATCCCTCCCATTTTGTTTATCAAGGCGTTGACTACGTACAATTTATCCGTGAATTTCGCAACCGCATCTATCACGTGCACATGAAAGATGCCTGGGTCAGCCCCGTGCCGCGCCGCAGCGGTGTGTTCGGCGGCCACCTGCCCTTCGGCCATCCGGAACGTTTCTGGGAGTTCCGGTCCCTGGGTCATGGCAGCGTTAATTTTGAGCAGATCATCCGCGCTCTCAATGAAATCGGCTACGCGGGTCCGTTATCAGTGGAATGGGAGGATCAAAACATGGACCGTGAACATGGCGCCACCGAAGCCGCGGCCTTTGTGAAAAAAATTGACTTTGCTCCCAGCAGCATTGTTTTTGACGCTCAGTTTGATAAGAAGAGTTAAAAGTGAACTTTCTTCCCCCTCTCCCTGGGCCGCCGCTTTCCATGCGGATCGCAGTGTGGCTGCCCTTGATCGCGGTGGCAAAACCAACGCGCGCCCGTAGCGCAATTGGATAGAGCGCGTGGCTTCGAACCACGAGGTTGCAGGTTCGAGTCCTGCCGGGCGCATACTTTGAAAATCTTGAATTTCCATCGATTCCGTGCGGCCGTCCCGGCACGCAAGAGCATCGCCCGCCGGTGGAGGCGACATCCTGTCTCGAACCAGAACCTGCCGGGTCCTCCAAAGCCTGGGCTACGCCACTGCGCAGCACGCCAGTCAAGCCCATAGCCATCTTGAGCAGATGGTTGCTGTCGCGCCCGGTCAGTTTCCCGCCGCACAGACGCTTTCAATTCGCAATTGCCCTTTCGGTTGCCCTTTTGGCAATATGGCCATGAGCTTAAGGGTATGCCTACCAGGCGGAAGGTGGTCGGACAACACTTGCCACATAAAAAGCCGCCCGCCGCCGAATCGACTCGTATTCCAACTCCAGCGGTCGCCGATCTTACGGTGCTGCGCCCCGGGCGGTAGAACCGGTTTGCCATCCACCCACGCCCGGAAGGATAAACTCTGGCCATCTGCCTCGCCCAAAAGACCCACAAGGGTGCCGCGGAAATGTATCATCAACGGCTGAATAACGGCGTGATCTTTAGCTTGGCACATAGCCACATCGCCCATCCAGCGGCTGGAAAGCCCGTCAAACCACATCGAAGTCCGATACGTGCGCGCCACCTGCCAGCCGGCGGGCAAATGTCTCCGGGCCAGACGTATCCGCTGCCAGTGACGATACAGATTCGGAAAGACCGTATGCGCCGGCGCCCGGCACACCTGTCGGGCTTTCACCGCCCGCACAAATCCGTTACGTACCGCCTGAAAAAATAACTGGTAGCCCGCATCGCCCGGATGAACGCCGTCAAATGGATACATCCGGTTTATCGTGATCCGCCCGCCCGCCAACCACCGATTCACCAGCGGAAAGCTATCGCCGACCGCCGTACGGTACGCCGCCGCCAGTCGCTGGTGGGCTATCAGGCGCGGCCACTTGGCAGACTTAGCCTGTGGGCCATAGTTGGATTTAAACCCCAGAAAAACCTGTTCCACCGGCACACCTTTCTGGATCAGCGTGCGCAAAATGCGCTCGTAGCAGGCCAGCGTCTGGACATCGGCGCCGTATAGATTGTCGTTAGCGGTAAATTCCAAAAACACCAGGTTGGGCTTATAGGCCAGAACATCACGCCGCAGCCGAAACAGCCCCAGCATGGACCCAGTCCCGCCAATCGCCGCATCATGAAACCGAAACTGCGTGCGGGGGTATTTGTTCTCTAAATAACGCTCCATCAAGGCTCGGTAGCTGTTGCGCTGCGGATTACGGGCATTGGCGCCCCAGGTCAGCGACCCACCGAAAAATACCACCGACATCGGCCGCCCCGCACGGGCCTGTTGATCAAACTGGCCAAAGGATGCTACGGCCCCGCGCCCAACCGGGGCGATAAACCAGATGCCAACGAAGGCCAACATGAGGTACGTATAGCGGTGTAGGGTCACTGTCATCAAAAACTCCACATTGTAGTCCCGCCCATGTGGCCACGCTTTCCCAACCATCCGTACACCGTGCATCACAGCCACATACGCCGTCCGGTAGGAACGCACCGCCCCAAACTGAAAACCATGGGCCTTGGCGCCTTGGAAATCCCCCGGTATACGACCGCGGTAGGATCCCATCACAATTGCCGATGGATATACGAAAATCACCGGCCGGCGTTTTGGTCCGCCCGGGAGAAGCGTCGGCAAGGGGCCCAAGCACGACAACCTCTTCCTGGCGTCAACATTCCCAACCGCGCCTGGCCTGGCGTTTTGGTTCACACATCTATCGAACCTCGCCAATTCCCCACCAGCGCGGATGCAGCTTTGCTTCGGACGGCAGGTCGCTGACGGTGTTGTCAGCATCATTTTGCGGCGAAAACAGATAATTGCGCGACACCACCTGCAAGCCTTCGTTGGTATAGCCCGAGAAATTCACCTCCACATCCATCGCCACCTTGTCACCGGCTACCGGGACGGAATTCTGGGCATGAGGGTTGATAACCACGGCAATTTGTATACCTGCGTCAATGCCACGGTACCGTACTACACCCGGGCGGAGACGAAGGCCATGAATCACGGCATCGGCCATGACGACTGCTGCAATGCCGTGAAATTCATGAAGTTTGCCCCGGATGGCAGGTTGCTGTGGATGGCCGGTCGAAAAGCCGCCAACCAGGCCGGTCATGGGCTGCTGCATCATTTCTGGGTGATCGCGGGCCTGGTGGGCAATCGTTACGTGGCGGGGGGCAGCGAGTGGGGGCAGATATATTTTTATACCCATGATGGCTTTTATGTTGGGTCACTGTTTAACAATCCCACCCAGGCGCCGCTGCCCGGCCCGTATACGTTTGGCGGGGAAGATGCCTGCGGCGTGGTCAAATACTATCCCAGGCTCAATCAGGTGTGGGCTTATAACGAAGGCATGGCTTATCGTGTACTGGGCTTTAATCATGGTCGAGTGCAGGGCCAGAGCCGCCAGTGGGGCCACGTGGTGCTCAGCCACGTGCTTGCGTCCAAATGGGGGCGCAGCACCCGGGCGGTGGGCAATCTGGTCATTGCGCCGCTTCATGGCCAATGGCAAAATGCCGCAGTATGGAAATCTCTGCCGGCCCGCAGCATCAAACGTGGCGGCAAAGTGCTGGCACGGGTGCAACTCGGCTTCGACCGCCATCATCTTTACGCCAGGTTCAAGGTAACCGATGCTCGACCGCCGGTGAATGGCGCCCACTCGCCGCGGCGCGCCTTCAACGACGGAGATACAGTGGGCCTGGATTTGGGACCGCGGGTAAAACGGCCGCACGGACCGGTTCCCGGGGATGTGCGCATTCTCGCGGCGATGATCGGCGGCAAACCCCGGCTCATTGCCATGGCGCCGCTGAGCCGAAAACTCCACGCTCCTGCCAGTTATTTCACGCCTGCGGGCGGGCATGTTCATTTCGCCTTCGTCGGTTACCTTCCCGGCGGGCAGGTACACCAACAGCCATGGGCGCATGGCTATATTATGACCTTGGCCGTGCCGCGGCGCTTCTTGCAGTTTCCGTTGAGCGCCGGTGACAAGGTGGCGATGGATGTGGAGGTGAATTTCTCGGGATATACCAACGAAGGCTTGC
>JAJZKY010000294.1 GCA_021803885.1 Planctomycetota bacterium | reverse complement strand
GATGCGTGAGTGCGACCGGTCGCGCAGGCTGCTCATCGAAGCCCCAGGCGGCCAGTTCGAGGATCAGGTCTTCGTGTTTCATACCACTCCGAAATGCAGTTGCGTCAGATCGATGGTGGCTCCATACTCAGCCGTGAGACGAAAGGCCCGGCTGGAAGGCACATCGTAGATTTCGGTGAGGACCGTTCGAATAAACCCGCCATGCGTCACGGCAACCAGCGCGTGCGAGTGAGCCTGTGTTGTAAGAAAGTCCGTCTCATGTTTCACTCGTTCTACGAAGCTGTCATATGGCTCGCCCGACGGAATGATTCCTGCCGGGAAACGCTCCAGCCACGCGGCTGATTCCCCAGGAAATTGTTGCTCGACCTCCTGCCAGGAAAGGCCCTCCCACCCCCCAAAACAGATTTCGCGCAGACCCGGCCGCACGAGCAGCGGTGTCGAAAAGTGCCTGGCGAGGCTCCTGGCCGACTCGCGCGCGCGCAGAAGATCGCTGGTATAAACCACCTGCGGCGCGGTGGGCAAAATCGATGCGGCGCGTTCGATCTGGCTGTGTCCCACATCATTCAAAGGAGGATCGGAGTGGCCGCAAAACCTGCCAGCCATATCCGTCGCTCCGTGGCGTATCAGAATGCACGCTTTCATCGCATCCACGCTCCGCAAAGATAGACCGCGATCTCGGAGATCTGAAGCGTAGCTCCCATGCAATCGCCAGTGATTCCTCCAAGCCGACGCTGATAATACGCCCCGCTAGCCACAATCACAGTGGCGACGGCAAGAATCGGCTGCCATGCTGCAGCACGCAAAATCAGCACTGCAACAGCGACCGCCATAGCCGCGCCCAAGCCAGCGGTTAGCCACGACGTCGCGCCCGCCATTCGCCCACCCTGGCCTTCCGGACCTCGCGCCGGCTTCAATGCAGCGCTAAGGGGTAGAGGCGTGCAGCGCGCGAGCACATGTGCGGAAATGATGTACCGGATCACAACACCGGCTGGCATCTCGGCCAACAGCAGAATGCGGATTCCCACACATAAGATGAGCGCGAGTGCCCCAAACGTCCCAATACGGCTGTCCTTCAGGATGCGCAGGCAGTCTTCCCGCGTCCACCCGCCCCCCAGGGCATCGGCGCAATCGGCTAACCCGTCTTCGTGCAGTCCGCCGGTGACGATCACAGTGACGAAGACGGCGCTGAATACAGCGAGCGTCCTTCCAAGGTGCGGGCTTACCAATGCATAGGCCGACGCAGACAATCCCCCCACAAGCAGTCCCACTGCGGGAAACCAGACCGAAGCGCGGCTCAGGCGCGCGGGATTGAGCCCGCTGAAGCGGATAGGCACACGCGTCATGAACTGAAGCGCGAGCGCCATATCCTCGAGAATCCTTCTCATACGCCAGCCTCACTCACACTGGCGGATTCGAAGGTGGCCATCTCGTGGTAGAGGTGAATTGCCGATTCGATGATCGGTAATGCCAAAGCGGCTCCAGTTCCTTCGCCCAGCCGCATATTCAGGCGGAGGATTGGATCCAACCCAAGATGGCGCAACAAAAAGCGATGACCAGGTTCTTCGGAGCAATGTCCCGCAACCAGATAATGCTTTACGTTTGGTGCGAGCCCGACTGCGAGCCCGGCAGCCGCAGTGGAGATGAATCCGTCGCACACCACAACCATTCGATGTTGCGCAGCGCCGAGGACAAAGCCGGTCATCGCAGCGATTTTCAATCCTCCCACGCACCGCAGCAGCTCCAGCACAGGTACATTCAAGGTTTCAGGAAAGTGCCTTCGCAAGGCCCGGCGAATCACATTCAGCTTCCGGTTCCGCCCTGCATCATCAAGACCAGTTCCTTTGCCTGTTACTTCGGCCGGGTCACGTTGCGTGAGGACCGCCGTGATAGCGCTTGCCGATGTGGTATTGCCAATCCCCATTTCGCCAGCAATCACCAGGTCCACGCCCTGCAAATAGGCTTCATCCGCCAATGCAAGGCCGGCTTCGAGAGCTGCAAACATCTCTTCCTCAGTCATCGCAGGCTCTTCCAGAAAGTTGCGGCTTCCGCGCCGCACCTTCACAATCCGCAGGCCGGAACAGTCATCAAAGTCAGCGTCAACCCCGGCATCCACGACGGTCAATGATGCCCCATATTGTCGCGCCAGTACATTGATCGCTGCTCCGCCCCGGAGAAAGTTCAGTACCATTTGCGCGGTGACTTCCGATGGATACGCGCTCACACCGGCGCGGGCCACGCCATGGTCGGCGGCGAACACATAGATGGCCTTTTGCAACTGCCCAATGTTTTCGCCACGAATGGCGATTAATCGGGCGGCGAGCGATTCCAGTTGTCCAAGACTTCCCAAGGGCTTCGTCAACCGGTCGAGGTGACGCACAGCCTCTGCCAGGACTTCCGGATCGAGGATCTGAATGGATTCCGCCACGCCGTGAATGCGGTCAAGTTTTGCGGCTTGGGAAAGCATCATAGTGCAATTTCCTTTCTGCCATAGTCGCCGGAATCGAAGCTCACATTGGGCGCCCGACATTGGAATGCCCGCTCCAAAACGGCGGATTGAAGGATATCTTCGGGGGGACCGATTCGGAGACGCTCGTGAGGACTGATCAGAAGAACCGACGAAAACACCCCGGATATAAGAGCAAGATCATGCACCGCCGCGATGATGTTTACGCCCCCTGCATGGAGCCTCCGAATCAGCGCGATCAGTTCCATTTGCCGACCAAAGTCCAGATTCTGTGTAGGTTCATCCAGCAAAAGGAGCGTTGGTTCCTGGGCCAGTCCGAGCGCAATTTTCACGCGCTGCTTTTCGCCGCCGCTCAGTTCGTTGAAGATGCGGTGGCGAAGCGGGCCTACACTGGTCATCTCGATGGCTCGCTCAACTGCAACACGGTCGTTTGCCTTGAGTCCGCCCAACAGACCAATGTGCGGCGTGCGGCCCTGCTCCACGATCTGCTGGACCGTGAACGAAAAAGGAATTTCAAGATGCTGAGGAACAAGCGCAATCTGCTGTGCAATGCGCCGTCGAGACCGGGTCTGTACTTCTTCTCCTTCAAAAAGAATCTTTCCCGTTGAGGGATGTATCAGTCCCGCGGCGAGACGAAGCATCGTAGTCTTGCCGCCGCCGTTCGGGCCGATGAGTGCTGTGCAGGTGCCGCTCTCAATTCTGAACTCTGCATCCGCAATCACCTGGCGGCTCGGGTAGCTGAATGAAACGCGTTCAAAGCTAAGGAGTGCTCTCATACTGTGTACCCCCGCTTCGTCCGTCTCAGCAGGTAGAGAAAAAACGGTCCGCCTACAAAGGCCATGAGGATTCCGACGGGTAATTCAGAAGGAGCAAGAATCGTGCGGGCCAGCGTGTCTGTCAAAACCAGAAACGAAGCTCCGGTCAGTACCGTAATCGGTAAGAGGCGCACATGATCCGGCCCTGCGATCAGGCGGGCCAGATGCGGGACGATCAGTCCAACAAATCCGATCAGCCCGCCAAGCGACACTGCGACCGCCGCGAGCAAGGAGCCCGTCAGAATGATGGCGATCCGGACACGCTCTACACGAACCCCGAGTTGCTGGGCATATTCATCTCCGAGAGCGAGCGTATTCAAACGGTGCGACAGGATCGCCGCACAAGCGAGCGAGCACGTCAGCAAGAGTCCGAGGATAACCAGTTGCTTCCACTCCGGAGTTGAGATCGAACCATGTAGCCAGGCGGCCAAGACACGCAATCCCAAACCGTAATCGCTGTCAAGCACCTCGACAAAATAGGACGAGTAGCTCAGCATCGTGCTCACGGCAAAGCCTGCCAGAAGGAGCGTTACCACTTGTGTAGTGCCGCCAACCCGCGCCAGACTATAGACCAGCGCGATGGTTACGACGGACCCAGCAAATGCCAGTACAGCAACGGCACTAAACCCTAGCCAGCTAAGCTGCGGCAACAGCACCAATCCGATGGTAGCGCCCAGTACGGCTCCGCCGGATGAGCCGATCACATATGGATCGGCCAAAGGGTTTCGAAAGAGTCCCTGAAACAGCAGCCCAGCGGCGGATAGGGCCGCACCCACCATGGCGGCAGCAAGAATGCGAGGGAGGCGAATATCAAACAGAATGATACGATCAGCGGGCGAAAGGGGATGCGATTCGAACATAGCCCCGACAATGCTATGCAAGGGGATCCGAACCGCTCCGCACGTAATTCCGAGAACGATGGCACACAGAAGTGCAAGCACGAGGACAGCCAAAACTGTCCCCGTGCGTACGCCTGAAGTATGCACCTTCATCTCCGGATTCTGTGCCAGAAGGACTATTTCAGTTTCCAGGATTCGCCTCCGAATGTGATCTGCACGCCCGAGCGGAATGTGAACGGCAAGGCCGGATATCCAAAAGCCTCGGTGTAATGTTCAGAGAGCAAGTTCTGAAACCTGCTGGTGATCTGCATATGCTGGGTCACTGCGTAGCTTGCGGCCAAGCCGATAGCCTGATAAGCCCCGTCCAGATTGCGATTTGGCAGCAACAAGGTGGGCATCGAATTCGCGTCGTAAGCAAGAAAGTCGCTGTCATCGCGCTTGCCAACCAGAGTTCCGGTGAGCAACGATGTGAATTTGCCGTGCTCATAACTCACGCCGAAGTAGCCGGAATGCGGCGCCCTCCGAAACGGGCGCGCGCCGATCAGCGGCGAGTAGGCGCCGATCGGAACGGTCGGGAAGTTTGGGTTGTAGGTGGGCCCAATAGCATCGGAAGTGAACGAGCGTTGAATGACCGCATCCAGGTATGTATATCCACCGCGTACAAACAGACCCTGCGCGAGCTGAACTTGTGCGTCGGTTTCGATACCCTGAGCGCGGAACGCCTGCGAATTGACGGTCGCTCCGTAAGCTGCTGCCGCAGCCACGGCGGAGGGAACCCCGAGGTCAATGAGGCCTTGCGGCGGAATGTACTCAATGCCGTTCGTGAATTCATTGTGAAAGTACGTCAGGCCGACTTTAGCCCTTCCGTGAGCAAATTTCTGGTCGATGCCCGCATCGTAGGTGCGCGACCACTCCGGCCCAATCTGGCCTACTTGATATTGCGCAATCAGCTGCGCGCCATTCGGCAATGCAGCCAGCTGGTCGTAGAGCGAATCCGTCTGCTCGAATATGCTCGGTTCCTTAACGCCCCGGCCGAAACTGGCGTGAAAACGCGTCTGTCCCCAGAGTCCTGCCTGACTGGTTCGACGAAGCACGTAAGCCAGCGATGCGCGCGGAGTAGGCACCACGCCGAACAGCTGATCATCCACAACACCGGTTCCCACGGTGTAGAAAAGCCTGTCCCACAGGTCACCCTGAAAGAGGAGGGTGTAATTTGAGTTTCGCCGCTCTACGAAATTGGAAGGCCCCCCTGAGTATCCCCGTTCGTTTTCAAATTCAGCTCCAATGAGCACCAACAGATGAGGAGCAACCAGGTAATCTGACTGCGCCTCAGCGAAATCCTTGTCCGTCGACGTCGGGTAGCTATAGGGATACTGCATGGGATACTGGTAGACCGCCTGCCCTGACACCGTGTAACCGTTGGCACCGTGAATCGTCACCGGTGCGCCAAGATAATCAGCGATCACACAGTTTGGATCCGCCTGGGGAGTGCAACTGGCGTAGGTCACACTATCCTCATACTGAGGAATCCCTGTTGGCGCGAAGTCGGTGTACTTGGATCGCAGCCGTAGCCCTCCGTAGCGAACCAAGCTATGCCACGCCGCAGTGCTCTGTATTTCGTATGTGAGGCCGAAATATGCATCTTCATTGCCTTGGCGCGCATCGTCAGGAATTCCGTAGAGGAGAATAGCGTTGGGCTGGCCACTCGCCAATTGGTCGTGACGCACGATCGCGCGAAGGCTGGAATTGGAAGATGGCCTCCAGCCAAGATTTGCGGTCGCCGTGCCGATATGAAACCGGTCATTCGGAATACCGTTTGAAGTATCAAACCGCGTGAAATCGGCGAAGTAGTCTGTGGTCTTCCACTTGCCTCCCACGTTACCTTCATTGAGGAAGCTTTCGAAATTGCCGCCGTCCCCGATGTAGGTGATCTCGGGTAGAGGAGTGGACCCGGAGCGCGTTGTCAGGCATACCACACCGGCCATGGCATCTGCGCCATACATGGAACTGTTGGGGCCGCGCAAAACTTCAACCCGGCTTATGGCCGAAGAAGCAATATCTGCAAACTCCACGGCACCGCCGATATCATTCATGGGAATGCCATCGATCAGTACTTTGTTCGC
>JAJZKY010000293.1 GCA_021803885.1 Planctomycetota bacterium | reverse complement strand
GGGGCGGACGGACTGGGAGTCGAAGCTGAAGGCGGAGCGGCGGTACTGCTCGACCCAGTAGGCGCGTGAGGCGGCGTCGATCTGTGTGAGGCCGGGCTGCTGGCGGCGGGCGAAGTCGAGGATCATGGCGTACTCGCGCTGTGCGCCTTCGCGGGTGGCCTCGGCGAGCTCGTCGAGGAAGGCCTGCATGTTGGCGGCGGATTCCATCATCTGGTCGGCGGTGGCGAGGTCGGCCCAGGTGGAGAAGCCGAG
Organism: Planctomycetota bacterium; assembly: GCA_021803885.1. The sequence continues at coordinate 5,991 of JAJZKY010000293.1, read as the reverse complement.
GAGGTTGGCGACCTGCCTGCGGGTGTGGAGCAGGTCGAGGAGGATGGCGCGGTTCTGGGGGTAGGCGCGGGTGTTGTAGGCGAGCATCATGCGGCGTCGGAGGTCGCCGGAGCTGGCGAAGGTCATGACCGGCATGTAGTCGGGGAAGTCGGTGGTGAGGAGGATTTTGCCGGCATGTTCGCCCTCGGCGGCGGGGGGATGGGCAGCGAGGAAGTCGGGTGGCAGGCCGTCCAGCTGGGAGGGGTCGTCGACCAGGACGGTATTGGCGTTTTCCTGGACGTTGCGGCCAAAGGTGAGGCCGGCAATGGTGGCTTTTTCCTGAAGTTCCTGGAGTTTCTGGCGGGTGGCTTCGTCGCGGTCAACGCCGGAGAGGCGGTACTGGAGGAGGGTGCGCTCAAGGTAGTGCCTGGTGGCGGGGTCGAGATTGTCGAGAGGGATGGCAGCGAGGGCGTCGTAGACGTCGCGGTTGAGGGCGAGCTGGACAGCGACCTGGGAGATTTTCTGGGCGAGTTCCTGGGCCTTGTCGCGGATGGATTTGTCAGGGTAGACGCTGTCGAGGAGTCCGACCTGGGAGCCGGCGGAGGCGAGCTCGGCGATGGCTTGGTCGTAGGGCTGGAGGGAGTTTTCAGGGGTGCGCGGGCCAGTGACGGCGAGAAGGCGGTCCAGGGCGGCCTGATGGGCGGCGATGCGCTGGTCGACCCAGGCGGCGAAGGCTTCGGGGGTGAGCGGGGCGCCGGCGGCGGCATTCCAGGGGTGGATGGCCGGGGAAGAGGCGGGCGAAGGGTTTTGGTCCGGCAAGTGAGGTTCCTCCAAAGTATCGATGCTACATGGCGGCGCAGCGCGGTGCACGATGCGCGGGAAATGGGGGTGGTTTTGGGTTCCGAGGGCAGCCGATGGAAGCCGGTCCGGCACCTGCGGGGCGTTGCCGGATGCGGTACATCGTCCAGCTTCTCTAACTTCCGGCAAACAAAGAAACGAAAACCGCACTATATTGTTAGGGAATCGATTGCATGCGGCGGAAATTGCTTTTAACATGCCGCAATCGTACTTATGACTGATCGAGTTGCAGCGTCGCAACCTCAATCCGGCATGGACAGCGCGAGTGGCAGTGTAGCCATCTCGCCTGCGCAGCTTCTGCGCTCCCGCATCAGCCGGGTGTGCGTGGCCATTGCCGCATCCAGCCCGGAGGAGATGATCGAAAAGGCCTCTGAGGCGGCGCGGGAGAATCCATTTCTTGAATTCCGGCTGGATTATCTGCCGAAGCCCGCGGAGGGGATTTCGGAGATTCACCGGTTTTTGTATGAGCTGGGCGAGGTAACGGCGATCGCGACATGCCGTCGCGCGCCGAACGGCGGGAAGTTCAAGGGCAGCATTCACGCGGAGATCGAGGTTCTGCAAAAGGCGATTGAGGCGGGATGCGACCTGATCGATATTGAGATCGAGACCGCGGAGGAGCTGAAGCCTGCGGAGCTGGAGCGGATCCGGTCAATGGGCGCGGGGCTGATTATCAGCCACCACGACTTCAAGGCGACAGGGGATCTGGACAAGACCTTCGAGCGCATCCAGAAGTTCCGGCCGGACTACATGAAAGTGGTTTCGACGGCGACGTGCCTGGCCGATAACGTGAAGATGATGCGGTTCCTGGAGCGGACGTCGGACCGTGCGAACATGATCGGGATCTGCATGGGCGAGCAGGGGCTGATTTCGCGGGTGCTGGGCGTGCGTGCGGGTTCGGTGTTTACGTTTGCGTCGGCAAGCCCGGGTGAGGAAACGGGTCCCGGACAGGTTGCGGCGCGCGCGCTGCACGAGATTTACCGGATTGACGAGGTTTCTCCGGCGACGCGCGTGTACGGGGTGGTCGGGAATCCGGTGGCGCACTCGCTTTCGCCGCTGATTCAGAATCTGGCGTTCCGGCGAGAGACGGTGAATGCGGTGTTTCTGGCGCTACAGGCGACGGATATGGAGGACGTGCTGACGCTGGTGCGGGAGATTCCGCTGCACGGGCTGGCTGTGACGATGCCGTTCAAGGGCGCGATTCTGAAGCATCTGGCGAACACGGATAACCTGTCAGAGAAGATCGGGGCCTGCAACACGGTGGTGCGTTCGCTGGAAGGGAAGCTGTACGGGTTCAATACGGACGTGGCTGCGATTCTTCGTCCGCTGGAGCGGCGATTGCCGATGCGGGGCGCGCGGGTTCTGGTGATCGGCGCGGGCGGAGCGGCGCGTGCCGCGGTGTTTGGGCTGAAGGAGAAGGGCGCCGAGGTGACGATTGTGAATCGGACGCCGGAAGCGGCCCAGAAGCTGGCGCGGCAGGCCAAGGCCCGGACGATCAAGTACGAGCAGCTGGCGAAGGCCAGTTTTGACGTGATCGTGAATGCGACTCCGATCGGGATGCGCGGGCATAAGCAACAGAGCTGGCTGAAGCCGGAGCAACTGAACGCGCGGCTGGTCTTCGACATGGTCTACAACCCGATTGAAACGCCGCTGCTGCGCATGGCGCGGGAGAAGGGGCTGGCCGTGATTACGGGCGTGGAGATGTTTGTGCAGCAGGGCGCGCGGCAGTTTGAGATCTGGACGGGCAAGCCGGCTCCGGAAGAGGAAATGCTGCGGGCGGTGGTGCACGCGCTGCGCCAGCGGGGTGAGACCGGCCAGGAAGAGACCGGGCAGGCGCAAGTGGCCGGGGTAACAGGTCGCGCACGGCGGTTGACGGGCAGCCAAACCAAGGCTGAGAAGCCTGCTAGGGAAGCAGTGGCATCGCGCGCGAGCGGGACGGCGCCCAAAGCCGCGAAGACAGAGGCCAAGGCGGGTGTTTCCAAAGCGCCCGCAAAGGTTGCCGCAGCGGGCCGGAATGGGCATGTTGGCGCGGCGGAACGAGTCCAAAAACAAATCGCGAGCAAGCCGGTGGTGAAGGCGGCCAAGAGCACGACGAAGTCCGCGGCGAAGGTTGCGAAGCCCGCGGTTCAGAAGGCTGCCCGTGGCGCGGCAAAGGCCGCGAAAGGGTCCGCCGGCGCAGGTGCGAAACAGGGCACGCGCGCGGTGAAAGCGGCCGGAAGCGGAAAAGCGAAGCGGCCCGCGGCCCGCCCGGTTCGGAGCCGCTGAGAGCATTCTTCGGACGGATTGGCTGATCAGTCTGGTTCCACAATCGATGCCGTCAAGCGCAAAGCGGTGGACGCTGAGTTTTTGACGGATGGATAATGAGTGCAATGTTTGAATCCTTCACTTCCCGCGCGCATCAGTCGGCAGTTGACAGACTGATCCAGATGGCCACCGGCAAGAAAGCCCCTGCGGAGCAGGAAGCTCCTGGGCCCGAGAGTACGGAAACGGCTGCGGCGGTCGCCGAGCAGCCTGTGGCCGAGGGCAATGCGGAAGCTGTAGCCGAACAGCCGCAGGTGGAAGCCGCGGTTGAGGCTCCCGTGGAGCAGGCCCAGGCGGAAGCGCCGGCAGAGACTGCGCCGGAAGCGGTGATGGTGGTGGAGAGCGCGGCGGCGGCGGTGTTCGAAACGGTGGTGGAAGCACAGCCGGTGCAAGAGCCAGTGAGTGAGCCGCCACAGGGTGAAGCTCCGCCAGTCTATGAGCCAGCAGCGGAGGCTGTCGCCGAGCCGGTGGCGGAAGCGGTTCCGGAAGCGGCAGCCGCGGCGGAGCCGGTGAGCGAAGCAGTTATGGAGCAGCCTGCGGAGCCGGCGCCTGAAGCGGCGAGTGCGGTTGAGGTCCCGGTCGAGCAGGCCCGGGTGGAAGTGCCGGTGGAGACGCAGCCGGAAGCAGCCGCGGTGGTCGAAGCGCCGCGAGTCGAGGCTATGACGGCTGAGGCGGTCGTAGAGGAGCCGACTCCAGTGGCGGAGCCTGCGGCAGCGGTTGTTGCGCAGCCAGCACCGGAAGCGGCCGCGGAGCCAACGAGCGCAATTGCCGCAGAGACGAAGCAGCCGGTGGAGGAAGCTCAAGCAGAGCCGGAAGCGGCAGCAGAGGCTGCGGCGGCGGAGGCAGCTGTAGCAGCAGCGGCGATGGGGGCATCCAGCGGAGCGATGGCTGCGGAGCCGATCGAGGAAGACGCTCCGCATGTGTGGAAGAGGCGTGCGACCGATGCGGCAGAACCGGGGGCTCCGTCGCCGAGGGTCGCGGAGGCACTCCGTCGCGCGCAGAGTCGAGGTCTGGGCTTCGAGCGCGAGAAGGCGGAAGGAAGCGAGCCAGCCCCATCCGCTGGTCATTACGGGGATGAAGAGGAAGAGCCGTTCAAGCTGGAGAAATACCTGCGGCGGTCGACGGACCGGAGACCGGGAGTGTTTGGAGCGGCAGCCGACGTGGTTCCGTCACCGGATGAGACGACGTTCCTGAAGTCGAAAGACCAGGGAAGGTCGAGCGACGAGGTGACCGAGGAGCAGTTGCGGGAGCTGGCGCAGGATCCGATGTGGAAGACGCTGATGCAGTTCAAGGGCTGGCTGCCGGTGGTGACGAGCCTGCTGCCGATGCTCGATCTGGCGACGGGGCGGCCGCAGCCTGGGACCTCGGACGAGATCAAGGACACGATGGACGGTCTGCTGATGTCGCACCGGGATATCCGTTCGACGCTCAACAGCCAGACGACGGAGCTGCGGCGGGTGGAGCAGGAGGTCGCGCACCTGCGCGAGGCGGCGGACAAGACCAGCTTTGAGCAATCGGCGATGGCCGACGACGTGCGCGGCATGCAGCGGCTGATGAAGAATGCCTCCATGTATATGGGGATTTTGCTGGGGCTGCTGGTGGCGGTGGTTGGCTACATGGCTTTCCTGGTCTTTACCTACCTGAATCATCCGGCGCACTAGAACCGGTCTCATAAATAGCGTAGCGGCCTCTACGAAAAGCATGAGCCCCGCTTCGATGGCGGGTCTCATACGAGGCCTCACCAGGCGCGGAGGGTTTATGAGACCAGTTCTAGGGGCGGGACGAGTTATTTCTCCGGCCCTGCGATTTGCAGGTTCCTCACTTATGCTTTGTAAGTGGATGCTGCCGCTGACGGATGCAGCGCAAGCGGCTGACTTATGCCGGGGTGACAGGCAAGGTATAACGAATGGCGCTTGATCTTTGTGTTGGGGGCGCGGTTCGAAGAAGAGGGTTTCGATGTTCGCTTGGATTGCCTCTCAGCATCCAAGCGTTCTTTTAGTTCAGAATGCGGAACAAATGTAAGTGCCCGCATGAAATCACGGAGTTGCTCGGAGTCGCTGGGGACATTCATGGTGGCGGGCGACGGCTTCATTCGGGGCAGGGCTCCCTAGATTGGGGTGTGCGGCGGTTTGTGTTCAAAGTCAACTGGTAGGCTTGGAGGAAATCGTGCAGCGATTCAACCCCGAGTGGTTATATGTACTTACGGGACACGGCTATTTTGGTCGCCGAAACCTTGCACGCGCTCCGGTGGACCCGGACGAGCGTTATCCCGAGGAGGCTGTTGCATCGGCAGTTGCGCTATATGAGAAAGTCCACCAGGAATGCCTAGCCTTGGGCCTGCGAACGGCTTCCATTACCGCATCGCAAGTCATGGGAGCCCTTCGAGAGCGCCAGTCCCGTGGGAAAATCGTTGACTTGCTTGAGCAACTATCGCACCGGATTTTGGACGAGCTTTCCTATGAATTCTTTCTCCAATTGACCCCTCAAGAGGCCGAGCGCTACGAGAAGTGGGAGTCTGGATGGGAAAAGATTATTGCCAAGTTTCCTGACACTGCCCGAGACGTGGAAGAGATGAACAAGTGCTTTGCGCTTGGTCGTTACACCGCTTCCATGTTTCACGCCCTTCATGTTGCAGAGTGGGGGGCAATCAGCCTGGGAGTCCTCATCGGCGTGGATGATGCAAAAAGAGGATGGGGAGCGACTAAAAATAAGCTCAAGACCATCATCCAGGGGGGGCATTGTAAGTTGCCTCCCGAACTCTCAGGAAAGTTTGAATTTCTAGAACAAATGAACCGAGAGATTGAAAGTATGGCGCTGGCATGGAGGAATAAGGTGGATCATGCAGCGAATCATCTT
>JAJZKY010000292.1 GCA_021803885.1 Planctomycetota bacterium | reverse complement strand
GCCGGGGGGTCTCTTGTAGGGATTTTGTAGCAATGATCAAACACTTCAGATTGTCCGCCATTGCAGTATTGGCGTTGGTTGGGTTGTCCATGGCCGACTGCACGGACCGTGGCGGAACACCAGCTCAACTCGATGCCACCGTCGCACCAGTGCATTTGCAGACGCAACTGAGGAGCAATCCGTTAGCGATTAACTCAGTGCATCCGCAGTTGGGATGGGTGTTGCCATGGCGCGGCCACGGAGAGTTCCAGAGTGCTTATGACGTTTTGGTGGCGTCGTCGCGAAAACGCTTGGCAAGGAACGATGGCAATCTATGGAATTCCGGCAAGGTGCTTTCCGCTCAGTCCATTAATATCCGTTACGACGGATCGGCTCTTACCGCACGCCAGCGCTGCTTCTGGAAAGTGCGGGTATGGAATCAAGCCGGCACCGCGAGCGATTGGAGCCGGGTGGCAACATGGCAGGTCGGTTTGCTGGCACGATCCAACTGGAAACACGCGCAGTGGATCGGCGAGGGTACACGGCTGGTACCCTCCGCGCGGAATGTGATCCATCCGGTCATCCGCGCCAAGGTCTTCAACTATGAGATGACGGCCCCCGCCGGATGGCACCCGGTTGATGCGCTCCCGGCCACCTACTTGCGCAAGCAGTTTACGGCACCAAAGCCGATCAAGCGGGCCGTAGCTTACCTGTGCGGCTTGGGATATAGTCGGCTTTTTGTAAACGGCGAACGTATCAGCCATGACCAGCTTTCGCCGGCGTTGAGTTGGTACCCCAAGCGAGCGTATTACCGCGCCTATAACGTGACCCGACAGTTGCGGCAGGGAAGCAACGTAATGGGTGTGATCTTGGGCGACGGGCGATTTTATGCACCGCGTGTCCATCAGCCTTTGCCGTCGGTGAGTTTTGGTACGCCGATGCTGTTGTTGCGACTGCACATTCGCTACGCCGATGGAACCACCGCCAACATCGTCACGAATGGGTCATGGCAAATGACGGATAATGGGCCGTTGCGGGCGGACGACGTATATGACGGAGACGTCTATGACACCCGCTTGGAGATGCCCGGATGGAATAGGCCAGGTTATCATTTCAGCGTGCCACAATGGTCACGTGTCGCCATGGTGCCGGGTCCGGGTAAGGCCGCCATATTGCAATCGCAATTTAACCAGCCCATCCGCATCACACGGATTATTCACCCCAAGAAAATTCTCCAAGTTGCGCCGGGCAAATGGATGTTTGACATGGGGCAGAACATGGTCGGATGGTGTCAGATCACCGCGCCCAACGCGCCCACCGGTACCAAAATATTCCTCCGCTACGGGGAAAGCTTGGATCGTAACGGGAAATATACCGTCAAGCTCACCAAGCGCGGCAAGGGGCGAATCCATCTTTACGTGGCTAATTTGCGCTCGGCTACGCAAACTGATGAACTTATTCTGAATGGCAAAGGCCCCATTACTTGGCATCCCATTTTTACTTATCACGGATTTCGCTTCGTAGAATTAACCGGTTATCCGGGAACTCCCACGCTCCACACATTGGAAGGAGAGGAAGTGGTGGACGATCTCCCCAAAACCGGCGGTTTTGCATGTTCGGACGAACTGGTTAATCAGATAGTCCATAATTGCCGATGGAGCATTCAAAATAATCATAATTCCATTCCTACCGATTGTCCCCAGCGCGACGAACGTCAGGGGTGGATGGGGGATCGCGGTATGGAGTCACGTAGCGAAAGCTTTGTTGCCAACACCGAGCGATTCTTCGATAAGTGGCTCTGGGACATGCAGGATGCCCAGCATTCCAGCGGCAACATTGCGGATGTGAATCCTCCGTATTGGTCGATTTACTCGGGCGATGTCACCTGGCCCAGCACGTTCATTTATTTGCCGGGCACCCTTTACCTCCAGTACGGCCAACTCCGCCCACTGCAAGCGCATTACACCGCCATGCGTAAATGGATAAATTATCAGCTTACGAAAGTCCGCCATGGCATTACAGGTGCCGATACCTTTGGAGATTGGTGCTCACCGGCTCGTTCGTCCAAGAATATTCATTCCGCCGATCCGCGCCGAGCGACGCCCGGCCCCCTGCTGGCAACGGCCACGCTTTACAAGGATTTGCGTCTCATGGCCCGCTATGCCGAATGGCTGCATAAAACCGCTGACCGGCGGCATTGGATGGCGGAAGCCAGAAATCTTTACCGCGGTTTTAACCGGTATCTTTGGAATGCTTCTAGGGACTACTACGGAAACGGTTCGGATACCGCGTGTATATTGCCGTTGGCCGTGGGAATTGTTCCAGCCGATCGCCGCATCCAAGTGGTGGCCCGTTTGCTGTATCGGATGAATCATGTGCAGCATGGTCATGTCGGAGTTGGTGTTATCGGCATGCAATGGATTTTCAATACGCTCAGCCAGATCGGCCAATCCAATCTGGCATGGAACATGCTTAACAAGACCAGCTATCCCGGCTGGGGATATATGGTGAAACACGGTGCCACGACGGTATGGGAACTCTGGAACGGAAACACCGCCAATCCAGCCATGAATTCGCAGGATCATGTCATGTTGATCGGGGACATGCTGACTTGGCTGTTTAATGATGTAGCCGGAATTAGCAGCGACCCGCTTGATCCGGGATTTCGCCGCATTATCATGAGGCCCATCCCTATGCCCGGCCTGACGTGGGTGAAGGCGTGGCATCGCTCGCCCTATGGTAAAATTGTCAGTGATTGGAAAATAAGGGCCGATGGTACGTTCCAATGGCATGTTCGGATTGCCGCCAACACCTTTGCGACTGTGGAAGTCCCCACCGCACAGGCCAGCGCGGTAAAGCTCAATGGCCATAAAATCACCAATAAGCCGTGGATTAAATTTGTGGCGTTTGCCAATGACCGGGCGATATATGATGTGGAATCCGGGGTGTACGATTTCAGCGCTCCGCTGTCAAAATAGGTCCGCATTGCAGGCATACCGCACCATGGTGATGTGAAGCGGTGTGTCGCCGAGGATCAATGGATACAGCGGCAGGTGATCTATCTGGGCGAACTAATCAGCGCGTGGAGAGAGCCCTGGTAAAGAGCCTTGCCGTTCGAGGCAGCAACCCGCTGAGTCCCGCATGAGTTTAGGGTGCAGGCTTTTGCGCTTGGTTGAACGCAAGAGCCTTCTTTTGGTGCCAAAGTGCGAAGGTTCGGTTAAGAAGTATTTGGGATAATAAAGGATTTGATATGTTCTCATTAGTCTTTTTGTTTCGTGGTTTATCGCGTACAGGTGGCATCGCAGACAACTCGGACGCAACGACTGTTGCAGAAAATGGCCTCGTCCTCGCTATGGTAATCAAACGAGCGGAAGACCACGGCGTGCGCGGATTTGACGAACACGTTGGAAACGACCGCCGCAATAGTTCACGCGATCAGTGCGGCCTCTGGTGGTATCGCACGGCCGTACAGATTGCCAACGAACTAAACCTCGCCGGATGGCGGACTGCGGCTAGGGCGCTTTTGGCGGTACTGCTGGCGATGTTCTGTTTCGCCCATTCGGTTCAGGCGGTGCAGATTAGGGCGGGGCGTCTCAGTTTCAAACTCAACCCACATTCTGGTGTGTACAAGCTGCAAAGCACGGATCCCGCGCTGACTTTTCAAGGAACGGTGGGGACGGCGGTTTCCCGGGTCAAAATCTCATCCGGCCATGACCACAACGGCGCGTATCGACGCTTGGCCTTCCAGTGGCGGCTAAAAACAAACTTGACGTTGCGGGCCAGCGTCCGATTGTATGTGCGCAAACCTGCTGCGTTATTGGCCATGCGATTTCTTCAGACTACAGATCATCCGTGGACTACTTTCCCTGATTTTAGCTCCGTGCCGATGGGCATGCACGTATTCAGCTATGGCAATCATTGCTTCTCACCTCCGCAGTTTCGGGCCGGTCAATCCGGAACGCCTTGGCTATTGTTTGATGACCACCTCAATGCCGCCATTATTTCTCCGGCCTCCCATTTTCTCGTTACCACGATGGAAGGCAACGGCCTGAACGATATCGCCGTGGGTCTGAACGCCAAAATCCCCGCTGTGCCAGCAAATTATAGAATCAGCAGCCTGATGGTTATCACGCATGGCATCAATCCGGCATGGGTTATCTGGGGCCATGCACTAACCCATTTCACGGGGAAGACCCGACCTTCCAATGAAGCTGATTGGGCCTTGCGCTATCTCGGATATTGGACCAGCAACGGCTGTGGGTATTTCTGCCATTTCGACCCCAAGCTCGGCTACGCTGGCACACTTCTCGGCGAAATCAGATATCTACACCGGCGGAAGGTTCCAGTGCGTTACCTGCAATTAGACGGGATGTTTTCCGTTGACGGCACGACCCCGGCCAATCGCGTCTGGTTTCCCCATGGGCTAACGACTTTCCATCAGGAGTTGGGAATACCATTATTCGTGTACAGCACAGCCCGAAGCCAGTGGCAGCACATTGCCGCCTACTCGCAATCCCGTGGGGCCGTGGCATTGGAGTACGATTGGATGAATTTGGTTTATAAGCAGGAGCATTTTGACCGGCACCTGAACCGGGGAAATCAATTTTTCGGTGGTATGGCCAGGGCCATGAACCGACGCGGGCTAAGCATTATGTATTGCATGCCCAAGCCATGTGAAATCATGCAATCAGCCAAATATTCAAACGTTACCACCAGCCGAGTCAGCAATGATTTTTTTTTCCAGCCGCGCTGGCGGGAGTTTGTTTTCACCTCCCGCCTAGCCGGTGCTGTTGGAATCTGGCCTTGGACGGATGCGTGTCTGAGTACCAGTCGTTATGATATTTTGCTGCAAACACTTTCAGCGGGAATGGTTGGGTTTGGAGATTTACGCGGCCATGAGAACCGCACGCATATTACGCCCGCAGTACGTGCCGATGGAGTAATCGTCAAACCCGATGTCCCTCTTGTTCCCACCGGCCAAAGTTATCTCAATCAGATAACGCACCCGCGCCGACCAATCATCGCCCGTACCTACACTGAACAAAACGGTGTGCGAACGGTTTATGTCTTTGCATTTGATAGCGCGGACATGACGCATGTGCCCTACCATCTGGGGGGAAAACAATGGTCTGTGGCCGACGGCGGCATTCCGAGCGTCGGCCATTCGGCCTATGTTATGCCAATTACCCCGTACTCCAAAATCATCGCCAATTATCACCGAAAAGTGCAATTCTCGCCATCGCAAATGGGACTTCATGGCACAGTATATATCTACAATTATTTCACCCACCAAGTGGTGCAAATACCCGCCAGCGGGGAGTTCACCGGAAATTTGGGAAAACAGCGGGCTTCGTACTATGTCTGTGCGGCGACCGGTCCCAGCGGCATCGCCTTTATCGGAGATTTGCAGCAATATGTTGGCACTGGCAAGGCCCGCATACCGTATTTAGCCAATCAGCCAAAGCAGCTCTCAGCGACAGTAGCGTTTGCCAAAGGCGAGCGAACCATAACGCTTGGCGGATTCGCGGCCTTCGATCCCACGGTGCGCGTGTACGGCGGGTCCACAGAATTCCCCCGCTATACACGGGCCACGGGAGCGTTCAGCATTACCATCAACCCGACCACTGGAGCCAAAATAAAACGGCTTGACGGCCAACTAGTGCAAGAAGTAACAGTGCGCTTATTACACCCCTAATCCGATGACGGCAAGAATGTGTGGCACTTGCTCCGGGTTGGCTGCCATCGGTGATGGCCATCCCGCCACCTCCGGCGGAGCCAGCGGGGACGAGGGAAGCCACCGAGGCAAGGGCGTGACAATTTTTCTTGGCGGGGTCTAATTGTTGTATAATATAGGCATTTTCCAGCGGATGGCCGATGGCTTTTCCGTCGAGCATGTTAAATGCAGCAAACAAGCTGGTGGTGCCATGACGCTTATAGTCGTGGGCCATAGTGCCACAACGCCCTTTTTTCAGCGGTAATCCCATCTGCGTGCGATCCAATGCTTGAATCTGACTCTTTTCATCCACCGAGAAAACCAAGGCCTTGGCGTTGGCACACCGACCACGCTGCCGAATACGGTATGATTTGCCACGGAAACTGCTTCTCTCAGCCTCGGCGGATGCATTCAACACAATCCTATAAGAGAAATATTCATGTCGGTGCAGGCATGCGCAAAAAGTTCTATTGGTGTCTTGTCGCCCCGATTTTTTCGCCCGCAGGCGAAAAAATAGAACAGGTGAAAGTGGAGCAGGAGATCAGGAGAGCACATA
>JAJZKY010000291.1 GCA_021803885.1 Planctomycetota bacterium | reverse complement strand
GTTTGCGGCAGCCGCCATGTCAGGAAAAGGAGGTGCTGTGTCTGTAAAACTGTAATGTCCGGGAGTTCCCTATATTTGGTTTGTTAAGTTTGTGTTTATTTTTTCTTTTTCAGGAGTGTTGTTATGTTTACCAATCGTATGGCAGTTTCAGCGGCGTCGGCTCTGTTTGCGGCAGCCGCCATGTCGGGTCTTTCGTTGGGTACGGCGACGGCCGCTACCAGCTCGCAGGGACAGGTTCTTGCGCAAGCGGGTGTAAATGCCGGGGCCATGGCCCTTGATGCCCATACCTGCAGAGGCAAGAATTCGTGTAAAGGGCAGGGCGGCTGTAAGACGGCGAATAACAGCTGCGCCGGCAAAAACTCATGCAAAGGGATGGGTGGTTGCAACACGGTTGTGCCTAAATAATTGTACAATGGTGATGTCAATGGGCTGGCGGGGGTGTGGCTTGCCGCATTCCCGCCAGCCTTGTTTTGGAGCGGGCGCCCATGGCTGCCAACAAGCACAATGGCTTTACCAATCTAGGCATAGGCATAGGCCTGCGCATACCGCATTACGACCATATTCTCTCAAAAAAGCCCTTAGTGGACTGGTTTGAAATTATTTCGGAAAACTACATGCTCGACGCTGGCCGGCCACTGCAGATGCTCGATCAAATTCTCGAACAATACCAGGTGATTCAGCATGGCGTGGCGATGTATTTAGGCTCGGCCAAAGGCTTGAATAAGCAGCACCTGCATCGGCTTAAGAACCTGATTAAACGCACCAAAACACCCTTTCTTTCCGACCATTTATGCTGGGGCAGTGTGGACGGAACCTACAGCCACGATCTTTTGCCCATGCCCTATACATTTGGCGCGGCCAAAGTTATGGCGCGCCGCATTCGCGAAGCTATGGACACACTGGAAGTCCCCATATGCGTGGAAAATGTCAGCAGCTATACTGAGTTTCATCAGTCGCAAATGACCGAATGGGAGTTTTTAACCGAGGTGGTGGAACAGGCCGACTGCGGCATTCTGCTGGATGTTAACAACATTTATGTCTCCTCGCAGAATCATAATTTCAACCCGATGGATTACGTCAACGGCGTGCCGCACCAGCGCGTGGGGCAAATACACATTGCCGGCCACTCCAAGTTTGAAAAATATATTCTCGATACGCACGATCACCCCGTGCTCGACCCGGTATGGAAGCTCTACGCCCGTGCCATAGAGTTGTGCGGCCCGACGTCTACGTTGCTGGAATGGGACGCCCACATACCTCCCTTTGCAGAGGTGCATCGCGAAGCGCTCAAGGCCCGCAAATTTTTAGATGAGGTTGTGGCGCAAAAGCCAGACAAAGCGCCGGCCCCTTTGCCGGCAGGGGGCTTATGTGAAGCGTCATAAAACAAATACCGGCGCGGCGGCTCGCAGCAAGCCGCGGCGGGAGCCGCACTTGGCCGCCAAGCGTCCTAAACCGCCAAGGCGAGTCGCCTCGCAACGCGATCTGCTTGAATTGCAGCGAAGCATGCTCGCGGCTGTTTGTCGGCCGCTTACGGCCGGGTTTCATATGCAGCGGTATTGGGTGGATGGCTCGCCCATGAAGGCCTATGCCGGAAAGTTCATGAAACCCAACGACCGCCTCACCAGCTTCGAGCGGCTTGAAATATATAATCGGCAATACTGGTTTAGGCTTTTGGACTGCCTGTACGAGGACTTTCCGGGGCTGCAGGCCATTCTTGGCGAGCAAAAATTTAATGCCTTGTGCCGGGCTTATTTGACGCGCTATCCTTCCAACTCTTTTATGCTGCGTAACCTCGGCGATAGGCTTGAGCAATTTGTATTGAAGGAGCCGCACTGGCTGGGCCGTCATCAGCGGCTTGGCTCCGACATCATTCGTTTTGAATGGGGCCAGATCGTAGCCTTCGACGAGCCTGCAATTGAGCCTATTTCCGCACAGGACATTGCGGGAGCCAACCCGGCGAAGTTGCGAATGAGCCTGCAGCCCTATGTGGTGTTGCTGGAGCTTGCGTACCCGCTTGATGAGTTTTCGGTGGCGCTTAAAAAACAGCGGTCGGTGCGAACCGAGGCCGGCGAAGCCGAGCGGCAGCATGCCGGGGTTAAAGAACCGGTCCCATTGCCCAAGCCGCAGCCTACGCTGCTGGCCATTCATCGAGTGGACAATTCGGTGTATTACAAGCGTTTGGAGCCGGTGGCGTTTGCGCTGCTCAACGAATTGCGCCGCGGCCGCACACTTTTGCAGGCGTGTGCCACCGCGGCCACACCCGGGCTAAGTTCAGAAGCTATGGCAGCCAAATTTCGTGAATGGTTTGCCATTTTTGCACAGCTAGGCTGGCTATGCCGACGCAAGACGTCCCGCGTAAAGCGTTAATACCATCCGCACCACCTGCGGGTGTAGCAAAAGGTTACGGGGTGTATCGGCGAGTGCCTGGCAGGTCATTACAATTCGCGCAGCCGCACGGCCTCGATTGCCTGCCAAACTCTTATACTCGCGCGCCGATGTCGCGCCGATACTGCATGCCGTCGAAATGAATTTTTTCGATGGCGCTGTATGCGGTTTTACGGGCCTGGGCCAGGTCGTCGCCTGAAGCGCAAACGCCTAAAACGCGGCCGCCGCTGGTGACAAGGCGGCCATCCTTCAGGGCGGTGCCGGCATGAAATATCTGCACGCCGGGCAGGCGGGCCGCTTCTTCGAGGCCGGTGATTGTCACGCCTCTGGTAACCTGGTCATCGGGCTTCCAGCCGTAACCCTCGGAAGCGAGCACCACGCAAATGGCCGCGCGCGGGTCCCACTCCAGGGTGAGGCGGTCAATCTGCCGGTCTACGCATGCCAGCATGACATCCACAAGGTCGGATTTAAGCCGCATGAGCAGCGGCTGCGCTTCGGGGTCGCCAAAGCGGCAGTTAAACTCCAGTGTTTTCGGCCCGGCGGTGGTGAGCATAAGCCCGATATACAATATGCCGCGATAATCAATTTCATGCCGATGCAGGGCGTCGAGCAGCGGAACAATAATCTCGCGCTGGGCTTTGGTGATGATGTCATCGGTAAGCAGCGGTGCGGGGCTGTAAGCGCCCATGCCGCCGGTATTGGGGCCGGTGTCGCCGTCGCCGATGCGCTTGTGGTCCTGGGCGGCTTCCATGAGATAGGCGTGGCGGCCATCCACAAATGCCAGCAGCGAAATTTCGGGTCCGGCGAGGCGTTCTTCAACGACGACAGTTTTGCCGGCGTCGCCGAAGATTTTTTTCTCCATGATGTTGCGCACCGCATCAATGGCTTCGACCGGGTCGGCGCAGACAATGACGCCCTTGCCGCGGGCCAAACCGGCCGCCTTGACCACGAGCGGGTCGGTGCGCGACTCTATATAGGCCAAAGCGTCGCGCAGCTGGGTAAATGCCCGCCCCTCGGCGGTGGGAATGGCCGCCTCACGCATTATTTTTTTGGAAAATGCCTTGTCGGCCTCGAGCTGCGCGCCCTGTTGCGACGGGCCAAACGCCTTGATTCTTTCTTTATGCAAAGCATCGGCCAGCCCGCGTGCGAGCGGATCTTCCGGGCCGATGGCCACAAGGCCGATCTTTTCGCTGACGGCAAACTTAACCAGGCCGGCTACATCATCGGCTTTGATGGGCACAAGATCGCCCAGCGGAGCCATACCGGGGTTGCCCGGTGCAATATACAGGCGGCTGCAGAGCGGGCTGGCTTTGATGCGGCTGGCCATGGCGTGTTCGCGCCCGCCGGAGCCTACGAGAAGTATTTTCATGGTCTATCCAAAATGATGAAGATGTTGCAACGTCGGCACATGGCGGCTGCTGGCAGAGGTATCGCCCGCCGCCCGCTGCGACGATTAACGTTTGATCATGCCGGCCAAGCGGGCGTATTCAAAAACGCCGCCGGCTTCGATAATGGGCTTTACATCGCCCAGGGGTTTTAACTGATGGGTGGCTTTGCGCGTTTCGTTGGTAACGGTGCATTGGGCCAGGTCAACCACCAGTTCATCGCCGGTATGTATCTTTTCGACCAGGCGCTGCACCGATTCGCACGGCACCAGATACCCGCCGTTGACGCAGTTGCGGAAAAAGATGCGGGCATAAAACTCGGCAATTACCACCCGGGCGCCGGCCTCGGCAATGGCCAAAGGAGCGTGTTCGCGCGAACTGCCGCAGCCGAAATTTTTGCCACCGATAACAATGGTAAACTCGCTTTGAAACTCATTGGGCCGCACAAACGGAATATTGCCCGCGGGCAGGCCGGTTTGCCCGGCGGGTACGCCGTTCATGGCGTACATGCCGAAGAACTTTCGCTCGGCAGGGTCGGAGGGGTTGTAGGCCAGAAATTTGGCGGGAATGATTTGATCGGTATCAATATTGTCGCCGAGAACAAATGCCTTCCCCCGGATGATGTTTTCCATGTTGCTTTGCCTTTATACAAATCTTTAATAGCAATACCGCAGGCACTCAAAACAAGCTCGAGCGGCAGGCTCACAGGCTGTTAGTCTAGGATAACCGGCCCTTGGCAACAAGTAACCCATGGGGGTTTTAGAAGAAAAAATAGGCAGAGGTCTCCGGCCAACGGTTAAAGTTTAGGCTGCGGGCATAGTGCATCGCGGCTGCGGTGATTTTTGCGGCTCACCAGCAAATCGGCGATGGTGGAGTTGCGAAGCACGGTTTCGACCCCGGCGATGGCCTCATCAAGTCGCCGATGCAGCGGGCACAGGTCTTTGCCATGCCATGCCAGGGCCAGCGGGCACGTTTCGATGCGGCGAAGAGGATTAATGGCCTGGACGATTTCAAGCAGCGTAATATCGTCAGCTGCTTTGCGCAGCACCGAGCCGCCATGCAGGCCGCGCTGCGACTTCACAAAACCCGCCCGGCTTAAAGTTTGAAGAATTTTGGCCAGATAGCCCTCCGGCACCAGGGTGCCGGTGGCGATGGCGCGTGTTGTTACAGGTTGGCCTTCGTTGGCGGCCAAAAACACCATGACCCGCAGGGCATATTCACACGTTTGTCCGAGCATTGTTGTTCACCATTTTTATCAACCATACCTTGATATACACAAATCCTCTCGCTATATATAGCAAAGAGGGCCGCGAATGCCAAGCCCTTTTATCGGCGTACCGGGTATGCGGGCGCAAACGCTCCACGGCAGGATGTGTCTGCCACCCGCGCGATAACCCGCGGCTCGCACCGTTTTCGAGAAATGAGGCCTTATGAACGCCCTGATGTTATCCCGAATTCAATTTGGGCTTACCATATCGTTCCATTACATCTTTCCACCCATGAGCATCGGCCTGGCGGCCATCATGACCATTATGGAGGCCCTGTACCTTAAAACGCGCGACAAAACCTACGAACGCATGGCCCGCTTCTGGACGCGCATTTTCGCCTTGACCTTCGGCCTCGGCGTGGCCACCGGCATTGTGATGGAGTTTGAGTTTGGCACCAACTGGGCGGCGTACTCGCGCTTTGTGGGTGATATTTTTGGCGCGCCGCTTGCGTCGGAAGGCATTTTCGCTTTTTTTCTGGAGTCGGGTTTTTTAGCGCTACTGCTTTTTGGCTGGGACCGCGTGGGGCCAAAAATGCACTTTTTTTCGACGTTAATGGTATCGCTTGGCTCCATCTTCAGTGCCGTATGGATCAACGTGGCCAACTCCTGGATGCAGACGCCCGCGGGGTTCAAAATCGTCAAAATGCCCGATGGCAATGTGCGGGCCAAGCTCGTTGATTTTTGGGCGGTTGTGCTTAATCCTTCCACGCTTGATCGGCTGGGGCATGTGCTGCTGGGGGCGTTTTTAACCGGGGCCTTTCTGGTTTTAAGCGTGTCGGCCTATTATGTGCTTAAGCGACAACATGAAGAGATTGCCCGGCGGGCCATCAAAATTGGTTTGGTGGTGGCTGTTGTTTGTTCGCTGGCGCAACTGCTTTCCGGTGATATCAACGCCAAAATGATCGGCAAATATCAACCGGCGAAACTCGCGGCTTTTGAAGGGCATTTTCCTGCCCATGCCCCGGCGGCCATGAGCCTGTTTGGTTGGGTGGATGTCGCCAGAGAGCAGGTGATGGGTCTGAAAATTCCGGGCATGCTCAGCTGGCTCATGTACTGCAACACCAAGGCGCCGGTGACGGGGCTTGACGCATTTCCGAGGACCGACTGGCCTCCGGTAAACCCGGTGTTTCAGTCGTACCACCTGATGGTGGCCATCGGCATGGCGCTCATCGGTATAAGCCTTCTGGGGGCGTTTTTCTGGTGGCGTGGTTCGCTGTTTCGGCAG
>JAJZKY010000290.1 GCA_021803885.1 Planctomycetota bacterium | reverse complement strand
AACGCCGAGCTCAATGGCCTTATAATTTGTTCATTGGTCATCGCTCATTGGTCATAGTATAAGTCCCGATGGCGGACGATCCGCCTTGGCCGAGGCCCATTCCTTATTGGGCTTATGGCCCATCCGGAAATACAACTCTCCGCCGGCGACAATATCGGCATGCGTGAACCAGGACCGCGTGTGTTCTCTTCCATTAAGCCGGGCGGTTTGGATGTAACAATTCTGCGGCGAATTATTTTCGGCAATGATGGCAAATGTTGTTTTCGTCGCCGGGTTGTTTATCTTTGCACGGCTTATCAGCGGACTGCCGATGACGTACACGCCCGTAGCCGCGTTGACTGGATAAAAACCCAAAGCTCCCATGGCAAAGCAACTGGAAAGCTGGCCGACGTCATCATTGCCGGGAATACCGTTGGGCGTGTTGTTGTAGAGGGCCAGCACTTTGCGAATCCAATATTGCGTCTTCCACGCCGCCCCGGCGAAGGAATACAGATAGGGAATATGGTTGCTGGGTTCATTGCCTTGGGCGTCTTGGCCGACCATACCGGTAATATCCACATCATAGTTGCGAATGTGCGATGGCGCTGTGAACAGGGCATCGAGTTTGGCGATAAATGGCGCATCGCCGCCAAAAAGATCAATCAAACCCCGCACATCCTGCATGACATTGAACGTCGCCTGCCAAGCATCAGATTCGGTATAGTCCGCCCAATATTCTTCGTTAGGATGGAAGAGCCGAAATGGCCCCTCCCGCCATTGACCATCCGCGGTTTTGCCACGCATAAAGCCGGTTTTGGGATCAAAGAGATTCTTATAATTCTGCCCCAGTTTATAAAACATGGCGGCATCTTCTCTCTTATTCAAAAGCTCGGCCATAGCACCGACGCACCAGTAGTCATAAGCAAAATCCAAGCTGCGGGAGACCGCCTGTTTTTGGTCCTCGTGTCCAACTGTTTTCGCCGCCGTTTGAGGTGCCGCGGGCAGATAACCATAATGCCGGAAGTCCGCCTGCATTTCCCGGCTGCCGTTGGCGGTGGCACCCAACAGAGCGGTGTCCCGCATGGCCGCGTACACTGCTTCCACGTCATAACCACGGAAGCCGCGGGTATAGGCCCCCAAAATCATGCCGACAGCATGAAAGCCCGTCATGCACCACGTTTCGTTTCCCCATAAAGGCCAAACCGGCAAGGCGTGAGCGTTGAGTTGCTGATAATCCGTCAGTAGCGTGGAGATCATGTCATTGGTTCGGTGTGGCTGAGTCAACATGATAAAAGGAAATTCACCGCGATAAATATCCCATATGGACATGGTGGTGTAATTGGTAAAGCCGGGATTGGGATGATTTTTATGATCTTCACCACGATACTTGCCATCCACATCATTAAATGTGGTCGGCCCGATCATGCTGTGGTAGGCGGCGGTATAGAAGGTCTGCTTCAGTTCCCGCGTGGGCAGTTGGGCTTCCAACACGCCCAAGGCGTTATTCCATTGCTCAGCGGCCTGCGTGGCTACCTTGTCAAAATCCCAATGGGGAATTTCCGCCTGTAAATTCTTACGGGCACCTTCAATGCTGGTGCCTGATATGCCCACTTTGACTACCAGTGGCACCTTGGTGGAGTTTGAAAAATCAAAGGCTGCTTTTAGTTTGGGGTCTGAAACCAATCCGATGGTTCCGGGTTGAATCTTTCCGTTCTTCTGCACCTGGCAGGCTGCGAAGGGCTGCGAAAACTCCAGTACAAAATAAACCTGTCGATCCGGTGCCCAGCCGTGCGTGCCGCGATAACCGCTGATGGTCGTGGCATTTTCAATATTCAGTTGGGCTTCATATACCGACGCATCGAGCGTATGCACCAGATCGAGAATGAGATGGCCCCGCTTAGCTTCTGGAAATGTGTACCGGTGCACGCCGCAGCGAGTGGTGGCCGTGAGTTCAGCCATCACGCCGGAATCCTTTAGCAGCACGCGATAATATCCGGGCCGGGCGGTTTCGTGCTGATGGGAAAACCGCGAGGCGTATCCCGGCGCACGCGAAACCCACCCCGAGCCTGTCCTAATCTGTCGGTCCTGGGCGTCATGCTGCCAACCCGGTCCGCCGGGATTCCAGCGCACCGGCCCGGTACCGGGCATCAGCATTACATCGCCCAGCGCCGGAACACCGGTGCCGGAAATATGGGTGTGGCTGAATCCGCGAATAACGTTGTCAGGGTAAAAGTACCCGGAACAATGTTCCCACGGATATACGATTACATTTCGCCCCTGCCGCCACCACTGCGGCTGGGCCTGTCCGGCCGTATCGGGGCTAAGCTGCACCAGCCCGAATGGAACCATGGCCCCCGGAAAGGTGCGCCCATAGCCCCCGGTACCGATCATGGGCCGCACCGAAGCAATGGCCCCGGTGGGCGTGGCATCACGAGGTAAATCTGCAATGGAACCACCGATCGCCCGGCGGCCGGTTGGCCGCACGAGTGCCGCGGAGGCCGAAGCCGCAACAACCTGCTTTAGAAATTGCCGCCGCTGAATCTGACGATAGTTCCGACGCATATTTAATCCTTTCACAATTGCCATTCCGTCCACCGGCTGCTGTGTGGGGCGAGCAAGCCAATCACAAAACTTGACAAACCCCGGCCGTGTGGCCGTCAAATTCCGTGCGACCGTGGTCGCTATCGCAGTGGATTTCACGCCCGCATGTCCGGGGCGATGTCATACACGCTACGCACGGTCAGCTTCCGCTGAAAGTCAGCAGGAGCCATGGCCGCATCAAGTGTAATATGAATTTGTGCCGTGTGACCGGGGCGCAGGGCTATAAAGTTATCCGAATACGTGGCGGGCGTATCGTTTACATTAGTCCAGACCCACAGTGCCGGGGCGTTGGCGGTTATTTGCAGATGATAATCGCGCCCAGAGCCAGTGACGTGCGCCGCCAATTGCGGCTCATGGAGTTTCAGTTCCACCGGTCGGCCAAAGAATAATACGTTTTCCGCCACCGCTACGCTGCCTACTCGCACTTCCGGCCAGATCAATAGATTCGCCAGGCCGTGGCTGCTGATGAGGTCGGCAAGGTCTAGCGTATGCGCCAATCGACTGGTGCGGGCGAGAATCTCGACTGCCAACGCGCCGTGCCTGAGCACCTTACCAGCCAAATCCGTTACCCACCAGCGCAAAACTCCGGAAACATCTTTCTGACGATCACTGGTGATGTGAAGCTCCGCCCGGCCAGTTTTCGGATCCGGTATGCCGCTGACCAGAATTGGAGCGAAAAAATGCTTGCTTTGATATTGAATGGCCTTGAATCGCCGATAGTAATCGGTCATGGACCAGGTGGGTGCGGGCCAGCAGTCATTGTATTGCCAGATCGTGGCGGCCATGGATCGCGGCATATCACGCCGCCAATGTTCCACACCATAGCGGATGCCGTAGGCCTGATTAATCTGCGTCAGCCAAAGTTTGGAATCAAAGGCCTCCGCATTGCCGCCAAAATAGGTATGGACATAATGTTCCATACGCGCCAAGCCTCCGGGGCTGGAATAAGAAGTTTCATGGTACTTCATTCCCGGTGTATTCAAGCTGGTTCGATCTGCGGCATCGGTAAACGCACGCACTGTTTGCGGCACCGGAAACGACTGCATGCCGAATTCCGTGACAAATCCCTCTACCGTGCGATATTGGCTATATGGCTTCATCCCAAACCAGACCTCCCAAGTGTGAATATCTCCGCTGCCGGCCGCACCGCTGCCGACTTCATAAAACGCCCTCGGCAACAACCGACGCACCGTGTCGCCAATGACCTCGCGGAACAGATGGTTGTAGCCTTTGAAATATTGTATTTCATTGTTCCCGCTCCAGATCACAATCGATGGATGATTCCGGCAACGCAAAACCTGCTGCTCAATTTCCATCTGCAAATTATCCATCCATGTCTGGTCACGGACGGGATACGTATCATTGGCGAATTTGAACTCAAACTGCAGCATAATGCCCATTTCATCACAGAGATCAAAAAGCTCATCCTGTTCATAATATCCGCCACCCCACAGCCGGATAAAATTGAAGTTGCAGTCAATGGCTTTTTCCATGTACCAGCGAATAATCTCCGGCGTGACCCGCGTGGGAATGTTATCCGCGGGAATCCAATCCGCGCCTTTCACAAACACCGGCACGCCATTGACCTCTACGTGCATCGCCACGCCATCTCGCGGCGGCAGCACCTCCACTTTCCGCAGGCCGATGCGGCGACGCTTCGTATCCATCACTGTGGCCGTGGAAGACAGTATCTCCACCACGCTGCCAGTGGATTCCAGCAGTTGGGCTTCCACGGTATACAGCGGATGTTCGCCCACGCCATTGGGCCACCAGAGTTGGGGATTCAATATTGTAACCTGGCACTTGGCGATACTGTCGGTCACTAGGGCCGAGGTGGTGGCCACCACTTCATCACCGAACAGCACACGCATGCGAACATGGGCGTTGGCCTCAGCATTGGCTCCGTCCACCGTGGTTTGAATATCCAGCCGGACCGCGCCGGAGGTCTGATGATGCTGTAAAATCCCCACATCTGTAATCCGGGCCTCATAGCCGAGGATTTCAAGGGGTTTCCATATCCCCTGTGTCAGCACCGCCCGGCACCAGTCCCAACCCCACATGTAGGGGGCCTTGCGCACCCAGCAGCGGGCATCGCTTAAATCAATGCCGTATTCTTTTTGGTAGGCTTCCCGGTTCTTTTCCACATAAGGTTCCAGCGTATCAAACTTAATGCGAATGGTGTTGCGGCCGGAATTCAGGTGCGGTTTGACATCAAAGCTCCAGGCGCGAAACATGTTGTCGCTGCGGCCGATTTCTTTGCCGTTAATCCAGATAGTGGTCAGTGTATCGAGTCCATGGCACTTAAGCTCAACGTGTGGCTTAGCCAACAGTTCCGCGGGAACATCAAAGGCGCGTTCGTAAATCCAGTTCTTTTTCGCCACCCACTGCACTTTGCCATTATTCTCGCGGTAATAAGGATCGAGAATTTTCCCGGCCCGCATCAAATCGGTATACGTGGTGCCTGGCACAATGGCGGAATACCGGTCCGGGTGGCCATCCGCGTGCATCGTCCAAGTGTCCCCGGTTAAATCGAGCGCCAGGCCCGAAGTCGATACCGGTTCCGCCAGCGCGTTTGGCCGCCCCGGCACCAGTTGCGGCATCGAACTACAACCCGCCAAGGCCAGCGCCGCCCCCGCCCCGGCGGCCGCCTGCAGCATCCGCCGCCGCGTTATTATTTGTGATTCCATAACCTTACTTTCCATTGGCAAACTCAGAAAAAACAATACTTACAATGATCCATTCTCGACTGTTGTATTTTCCGGCCTGATGGCCATTAATCACTCCGAGTCGGGAAATGCCGGAAGCACACGCCAGCACCGCGCTGACGTTCCCTTCAATCGTCGGCCACAGCGAGCGTGCCAACCTTCAACATGATGGCACTGTGCATGGGAATACCGGCCTTGAAGGTGGCCCTTGCGCCAAGGTCTTTGCGTTTCCACAAGTCCCGCACATGTTGCTTTCCCCGCAACGGCTTCGCGCCACGCCGCAGCACCGGGTCCAGCATATCCCATGCGGGAATCGTAACGGTTTTGGGAACGGTACCAAGATTGAACACCGCTACGGCAACCGTGCCATCCCATAATGGCCTCGCCCAAACCTCCACGGTCCCTTGCCGATCCACTCTCTGGGCCTGCACGCCCAATTCATCCTGATTAACAGCCAGGACCTCCGTGTTGGTCATCAGGTCCGCAGTGAATTTATTGAGTTTTTCCAGATCACATCCCAACAACAGCGGTGCCGCCAGCATGCACCACAGGGTAATATGCGTAAGCTGTTCATGCGGGGTAAGCTTGGTCCAATGCAGCGGGCCGTCTTCAAAATATCCCCAGCCCACCACCAGCATATCCGGATCATTCCAACGCCCCGGCCCGGCAAACGGAAATAACATGCCGTCGGCGCTAAAGCCGTTACTGGTCACGGCTCCCCAGGAGTCGTTAATGTCAGCACTGATTCGATAGCTATTGCCCCATACTGGAGACTTGCCCCCCCATGTCCAGACGTGTCCCATACCATACCAATATAGGCTCATACTGAAAAATATATCGCGTCCGGATTTTCGCAACGCTTCGCCCATGAGCCGGTATGGCTTGATGAATTGTTCCAGATCCGGATGCGCTGGTACTTCCTGGCTGTAGCTGCACCAGTCGTATTTGAGATAATCCACACCCCAGCGGGCGTAGGTGTTGGCGTC
>JAJZKY010000289.1 GCA_021803885.1 Planctomycetota bacterium | reverse complement strand
CGGTCGGCCACAGGTCGGAAACGCCGGTTGGTGAAGGCCACATAGTCGGGGTGCTCGTGGTAGGAATTGATTACTTCCGGTGCTGCAAAACGCACCTGCCAACAGTAGCGGTATTGAGCGCGTTCTCTCATCGCCTTACCCGTAATCACTGACCGCACTCCAGGAATGGTGCTCAGCGCCTGCTGCCCCTCGATCATCATCGCGGTCACTTCTTTTTCAGAAATGCCGATAACATTGTGGATGATCAGGTGTTCCACGGAGGCCCACGGACGACAGCATGCCAACACCTCGGCGGCCCGCCCGGCGGCGCCCCACACGCGCATACAGCGCTCAGCCTCAGCGCTGATCGCCGCACCAACGCCCTGAACCAAATCCAGGTAGCCAGCACCCGGCGCCGATTTCGCCCGGGCGCTGATCGCCGCGTTCGCGGCTTCAGCCAACGCGGTAAAATAATTGATCTTGGCCACGCCATGGACAATGAGTCGCCGAAATTGATCATCGTCGAGCCGGGTCCTGCAGTGGATTGCCAGAGGAATACCCAGTGCCTGATTGATGCTGCGCAGGCGCTGGATATCCAGCTTGGCTTTACTATTTGGACAGCTCTGTTCCGCCCGAATGGACACCACGAGGAAGTCCACTCCCGTGCGTTCGACAAAGCCCTTCGCCTCGGCCACAGTGGTGTAGGGTGCCGTGGCAGGATACCCCCCTTGGGGGGTTATATCCGTTGCGTCGGGGATGTAACCCAAATCCCCTTCGACCGGCACACCGCAGGCATGGGCCATATCGACCACGGTCTTCGTATGCGTCAGGTTATCGGAGAAAGTCGACTGCGAGGCGTCCACCATCACACCGTTGCAACCCAGGCGGATAGCCCGCACCGCCGCTTCCAGGTTTGCGCCCCGGTCAAAATGGAGGGCCACCGGCACCGCGCTACGGCGTGCCGCCGCCTCTACCCCTGACATCAGCAGTTCGAAATCGTAGTGTTCCAGATGTGATTCGGCCAGAGAGAGGATTACGGGGGCGCGAGACCGCTCGGCAGCGGCCATGACGCCCTCGACGAACTCCAGGCTCACGACGTCGAAAGCACCTACCGCGTATCCATGCGCATAGGCATGGCTCAGCAGATCTTTCATATGCACCAAAGGCATAACGCTATCCCCCGAATGAATCCTGGACGGAAAGATTTCCGTTCTGGTCGTCGCATCACAGGATCCAACCTCCGTAATGCCTGGCCCTGAACAAAGCGCTCACCCATTATCGTACGGCTGGTTTTTCATCGAGTGAGACCCATGTAGAGGATCGGCAATTTTTCGGGCAATCTCTGCACCTGATCCAGAACCACATAGTTGTTCGCGCCAAAAATGCGGGATACGTACTGGTCAGCCCTGGGATCGAGGCTCAGGCAGTAGGGAGAGATGCCGATTTGGGTCAGTTCTTCGACGGCTTTCTTGGCGTCATATCGCAGGTATTGGGGATCGCGCACATCGTTATCCGCCGGCTCACCGTCGGTGATCACCAGCAAGAGTTTTTTGTTGCTGGGCTGACGTTTCAAAATCGAGCCGGCATGGCGGATCGCCGCACCCATGCGCGTGGATAACTGTCCGCTCATGCCAGCTAGGCGGGATTTGGCATGGTCGTTGTAGGCTGCGTCGAAATCTTTGTAGCGAAAATATTCCACATCGTGACGGCCGTTTGAATCGAATCCGTGAATGGCGAAGGGGTCGCCTATTTTGTTGAGGGCATCGGCGAGCAGCACTGTCGCTTCACGTGCCAGTTGTAATACAGTGCTTTCCGAACCCTGCACCGGGTCATTGGTGGATTCGGACAGATCGATCAGCAGCAGTACTGAGAGGTCACGCACCTTACGCACGTTGCGCATCATGATGCGCAGATCGGGCTGCTCGCCCATACGCATCTCAATCATGGCACGCACAGCGGCGTTCAGGTCGATTTCATCGCCGTCCTCTTGCTTGCGCAGGCGCTGCACCCCTTGCGGTTGCAACGCTTCGATCAGATATTTGAGTCGACCGATGACAGGCTTGTGCTTGGCCACAATTTCATCAATGATCTCCAAGGCGCCACTTTTGGCCCGCTTTTCCAGTACGGTGCACCAGCCTGGTCGCTCCAGTTGCATCTGGTAATCCCACTCCGGGTAATGATAGGGCTCCGGCGGTGGCTCGCGACCCTCTTGTTGATTGAGACTGGTGGATTCCTCATCGCGGAAGAATTCGCTGGATAGTACCCATATTTCGTTGGCGTCATCGCCTGCGCCGGGCACGTCGATGGTATTGACCATTTCCATCACACTGACGTATTTGCGGATTTGCTGCGTGGTGACGCCAGCGATCACCTGCCCGACTTCGCGGATATCCTCGAACTCCCAAATATAACGGTTGTCGTCGCGATAGGGGATATCCGGCAGATCCGCGGTGCTTGAATAGACCACGCCAAGTTGCTGCATTTCCGCAGCAAGGTGCAAACCGACCTCACGCACCCATTCGGTGGAGCGCAAGCAATCCTGATGCCCGCTGAACATCTGGCGACCCATCGCTACCCAAGGATGGTCATCGAAATATTCCGGGTCCAGCAGAGCATGTGCCAAGCGCGCCATCAAGGGCGCGGCATCGTTGCCGGATGCGGGCGTTGCCGTGTGTAGCGGCAACCAGATTTGCCCGAGCCCAGGAAACTGCTTGAGGGCGATGGCTTCCACGCGGGCATCCTCAACCAATCCGACCAGCGTCACCTGCATCGCACTGAGTCCGGCACTGTCAAATTGGCGCGTGGTGTATACCTGATGACAGGCCGCGTGGGCGGCACTGGCGCGGTATAGTTCAATGCCGGAGACGCGCGTTTCCTCACCTGAGGGTGTCAGCCACACCAGATCATCGTACGCATCGGGGAGATGGATAATGTATCCCTCGATGGAGGGGCGATAGCCTTCGCGCCGCTCGAAGTCGCCACTGGTGGGACGCATAAAGAAATCGCGCCCCCACAAGGCGCGCAAATACATGCCGATACGGCGCTGCACGTCAATGAACAGTGTGCCTTTGCGCTCCTTTTGCAGAACGCCCATGGATTCCGGGCTTTCCAACGCGAAATATTTTGCCTGGCCATCAAAATCGGTTTTGTGCGCCTGCGCGCCCCACAGCGCCCAGCGCCGCAGGCCGCCCAGAGTAAGCTGGCCCAGGAGTATGCTGAGGTGGTCCAGCATCGGACGCACCCCGCGCGGCGCCTGGGCGAGCAGGATGTCGAGCAAGTGCAAATAGGCACGGAACAGCTCCGGATCCCCCAATCGCGTGGCCGCCACGGGGCTGCTGGAAAACATCGCGGCGATGACGGTGGCGCTGGTCTTGGAATACATTTTGATCCCGGCAGCGAGCATGTCATGGACGGCATCTTCGCCCAGTTCGCGCGCCACCGCCGGTGCGCTTTGGATAAATGACACCACCAGATCGGTGCCGCGTCCCAGGGACTTCAGGCTGGTCGCGCCATTCAAATAGTCGTTTTCCAGTCCACGCGGGGTGAACACCCGCGCTGCCTCATCCCAGGAGGCGCGCAGCACTTCGCTAGCGTGCGCCCCGAGTTCGGCCAATATGTCCTGGTATTTTTCGAGTTCGACCGCCATCTTTGGCTCCGGATATCAGAAGAATGTACTCACCGCCGCGTCGAGTGCATCACGCATATCTGGATCATCGGTGATCGGCCGAACCAGCGTCATACGGCATGCCGCCAATGGCGCCACCCCCCGGGTAATCAGGCTGCCCGCGTAGATCAGCATACGTGTGGAGATTCCCTCGTCGAGGCCATGCCCCTTGAGGTTGCGCGCGCGTTCGGCGATGGACACCAGTTTGCCGGCGATTTCAACACCGACACGGGTTTCGTGGGCAACGATCTCGGTTTCAATATCGTGGGCAGGATAGCTGAAATCCAGTGCGCCGAAACGCTGTTTCGTCGACTGCTTCAAGTCTTTCATTAAGCTCTGGTAGCCCGGGTTGTAGGAAATCACCATCTGGAAATCGGGATGGGCCTGTACCAGTTCGCCCTTCTTTTCCAGCGGCAGCACACGCCGCGCGTCGGTGAGCGGGTGGATCACCACCGTCGTGTCCTGGCGGGCTTCCACCACTTCGTCGAGATAGCAGATGGCCCCAAAACGCGCGGCGATGGCCAATGGGCCGTCCTGCCAGCGGGTGCCGGAAGCGTCGAGCAGGAAACGGCCGACCAGATCGGATGCCGTCATGTCCTCGTTACACGCCACGGTAATCAGTGGCTTGCCCAGTTTCCACGCCATGTATTCAACAAAGCGTGTTTTTCCGCAACCGGTAGGCCCTTTCAGCATCATGGGCATGCGCACCGAATAGGCCGCTTCGTATAGTTCCACTTCGTCGGCCACGGCGCGGTAGTAAGGCATATCTTGAACGAGATATGGATCAATTTCGGGTGACATTATTTATTTCACTCCTGAAGCCAAAATAAGGCATTTAATCGGGCCACACCCGCCGCGGGTGTAAGCTCTTGTGACCCTCTGAGCGAGGTGCAGAGGGCCGTTTTTCCTCAGTTGGGTTCGATGATGATGGCAAAAGCTCCTTGCCCGGACGGCCTGTGTTCAAGGCATTCGCCTGGGTGTCTGGCGTCGGCGCTTCGACTTGCTGCGCTTGAACCTGGCGTACCCCTTGCGCCAGTT
This sequence comes from Planctomycetota bacterium, assembly GCA_021803885.1. The sequence continues at coordinate 1,591 of JAJZKY010000289.1, read as the reverse complement.
TGGATCCCAATTTCTTCACAGGCATAAGACCTCCTCAATGATCGCTTCCATATCCGCCACGGCTGCTTGGGCGCGTTTGCCCAGTCCGTAGACGCTCACCCCTTCGACCGCGGCGCCGCGATAAGCCGCTCGCCGCTGCATGCTGGCTTGCAATATCGGTATATCGAACTCCCCCAGAGCCTCGCGCATGGCGCGGGACAGGGCATTACGGGATTCCATTTGGTTCAGTACCAAGCGTGCGCGCAGGCCTGGATTCCATCGCCCGGCTTCGCTCACCTCGGCCGCCATCCCCACGCTGGCCCACAGATCAATCGGGGAGGGCAACACCGGAATTAATATCACTTGAACCGAGCGCATCACCGCAGCAACTACATCACCCTGAATAGTCGGTGGGCAGTCCACCATGACATAGCGGTGGGCGCATGCCAGCTGCGTGATCGTCGCGGAGGGGTCATGGCCGGCCGGTGTTACCGGCGGCAGGCCGGTGTTAGCGGTCATGGCGACCCACTGACTGAGCGAACCCTGAGGATCGGCATCTACCAGGTGAGTGGACCCCCGCCGAGCCAAGCCCGCCGCGAGATTCAGCGCCAGGGTGGTTTTGCCCGTACCCCCTTTTTGGTTGATTACCGCGATGATGCTGTCCGTCATACTTGCTCCCGTTACCGATCCGCTCGGTTTGTCGGTTTAGGTTCTTTCCATGGCGGCCAGCGCTTCCATCTCGCCGATGAAACGGGTCTTGCATTCGGCCAGTAGAGCCTGAGCTTCGGCATCAATACTGATATTGACGTAGGTTTTGCCAAAGCTCACATTCGGATAGAAGTCCTCGCGTTTGGACAGATCAGCCATTTGATCCAAAAAATGGCGTGTCTGAACGTAACTTCCAAACTCAAATCGCCAGTTCAGCGTGGGCAGGTGTTCCTGTGGTCCTGATGAAGCCGCATTCAGATTTTTTACAGCGTTCATGCTATTGCTCCTTGATGCATCTCGGTCAACAGGTGATTCAGGTCGCGCAAGTGACCCAATTCCTCTTGCAGCAGACTGGCGAACAAGGCTTGCAACCCTTCTGCACGCACGCGGGCGCAGTAGTGGGCGGCTTCCTCGTACAGGCGGATCACGTCGATCTCCAAGTCGCGATCGATCAGCAGCATCTCCTCCAGGGATCGACCCGGACGAATGGGCGGCAGTTGCGTGCCATTGGAAGGAATACCCAACATCAGCATGTGCTCAATCAACCGCTGCGCATGTCCGAGCTCCTCCTCCGCATCACGGCGGAAACGGCCACTGTATTCCTTCAACTGCCACATCGCGCTCAGACTGGACTGGGTGAGATACTGCTGCACAGCGGCCATCTCGGCACTGAGCGCGCGCATCAGGTAGCCCGTCATTCGCGGATCATTCGCCATGGCCACGCCGATACTAGCTGAGTGACTGGCTGACCACGCCGTCCAACCCGCTGTCACCGGCATCGGGCGCCTTCGGAAGTATGTTTTCCACTTCACTATGCACGCGGGCGATGATGTGGGCGGCCACCAGGCCATCGCCGACGCGCTCACACGCATCCGCTCCGGCGCGCACCGCCGCATTGACCGCC
>JAJZKY010000288.1 GCA_021803885.1 Planctomycetota bacterium | reverse complement strand
CCTCGGCCTGAATTCGGTCCATTCCAGCGGCAATGGCCGGGTTACGTTCAACATCAATCTCAATAACGGGGCGAGCACAATTTCCGATAGCTTTTCCAGTTTCGCCTCCGCCGAGAGTTATTTCACCGACAATCCGGTGATTGACCTCGGCCCGCTCGCCGGTCTTTCCTCCGGCGGGAATTTGACGCTGGCGGTATCGCTCGATGTGATTCCCACCACCGCCGGGGCCTCGTTTGATCCGGGCATCGCGTTTGGCGGGCCTGCGGTGCCCGAACCAGCCACACTGGCTTTACTGGCATTGGGGGGCTTGGGACTTCTGAAGCGTCGGCGGGCGAAAGTAGAAAGTTGAAAATGGAGCTGCTGCGGCGCCGTGCAAGAGAGTAGAACGTAGAGAGTAGAGCTGCGGCTGCGCCGCCGGCGAGACGCCAAGCCTGCATGGTCGCTTGCGGGCGAGCGCGGCGAAGTCGTAGGATAGGCGCGAGAGCCAGGATCAAGCACGCGCTGCGGATTTCGCTCGTTCCGGCCCTCTGGTGTGTGGGTATCGGTCTGCCGGTCAAGGCGCCGGCGCCGATCTGGTCACGGCCCGGGTAACCGTTCACGGCCTTTCGGCCAGTTCAGACTCCCGACGAGCCTGACCACCGGTTAAAGTATGTCCCCCCAAAAAAAGCAAATCCAATTTTTACGAAAAAATATGGTCTCTTCGTCTACAGCCCTTCGCGTGATCGGTCCGATAAAAGAACGAAGGCCGCCGGAGGCGGGGCCTCCGAATTGGCCGAAGCGACATGGATGTACGTACCGAACAAGCCTATCAGCAGCGTATCAACGAATTGGAATTGCGCGGCACCAAACTCAAAGCAATTGCCCGCGGCTGTGGAGAAAGCGGGGCGGCTGGGTCAAAAACAGCCTGCCCGATTCCAACATCTGCATGATGTGATGGCATTACGGCCCTACATCGCAGGCGACCAGATACTTGCGGTGCGGCAAGCAACAAATTGACAAATCGTCCTTCCAGGGTATTCTACTTTCTATAAGGAGAATTTATTGTATAATTCTCCTTGTGATAAGGAGAATTATAACATGCCTGACAACCTCGCCGGCATCCTGAGATTGCATCTGGGCGAGCAGCTTGCCGCCTCCGTGTCCACCGCCATTCCGGAGAGAACGCCACGGCGGGTTCATGGACGTGTGAGCCTGCCGGGAAAGGCGACCGCCGTGATCGGCATGCGTCGGGCCGGGAAAACCACGTTCCTGCATCAACTGCGTCAGGAACGGCTGGTCTCCGGAGTGCCGCAGGAACGTTTGCCATACATCAACTTTGAGGATGAGCGCCTGGCCGGGATGGAAGCCCGACACCTCGCTCTGTTGGTGGAAGAATACTACCGCCGCTTTCCGGCTTTCCGCGGACGCCAGATGGTTACCTGGTGCCTGGACGAAATCCAGCAAGTCACCGGGTGGGAGCGTTTTGTGCGGCGGCTTCTGGATACCGAAAAGGTGGAGATATTCCTCAGTGGATCATCCGCCGCACTTTTGAGCCGCGAAGTGGCTACGAGCATGCGCGGTCGAGGTTGGGAGGTCCTCCTACATCCGTTTGGTTTCGGGGAATTTCTGCGGCATCATGGCTCGCCAGTTCCAAGTGATATAAAGGCCCCGTCACCGGCGGAGCGGTCGGCTATGGAACATTCCTTGCTTCGCTATATCGAAGTCGGCGGCTTCCCGGAAGCCCAAGGTCTTGAGGTCGCCGACCGATTTGAATTGCTGCGGCGGTACGTGGATGTAGCGATGCTTCGGGACGTCATGGAGCGACACGGGGTAAACCATGTGGCGGCACTGACCTGGCTGGTACGTCATCTGCTGGGCAGCCCCGCCGGACTCTTTAGCGTGGAGAAATTTTATACCCGACTCCAATCTCAAGGCATGGCCGTCGCACGCGATACCTTGCATGCCCTTGTGCGTCATATCGAGGACTGCTTCCTGATTCGCACCTTATGGATGGAGGCGACTTCGGAGCGACAACGCATGGTGAACCCGCGAAAGGTATATCCCGTGGACCCAGGGCTGATCCCCGTGTTCGACCAAAGCGGTCGGGCCAATCGCGGCCATGCGCTGGAGACCCTTGTGCGGGTGGAATTGGAACGGCGGCGGCTGGAGGTTACGTATGTCAAGACGCAAGACGGTTTGGAAGTAGATTTTCTGGCACGCCAGCCGGGAAAGCCGCCGATGCTGATACAGGTGGCTGCGGAGTTGGACGATCCATCCGTGCGGGAAAGGGAAGTTCGCTCCTTGGTGGCGGCTCACGAACGACATCCACAAGCCACAATGCATGTGATAACCCTGACCCCCGAGATGGTTGCCGACATCCCCGCCGACATTGACATTCGTCCGGCGTGGCAATGGCTTTTGGCATCCGCGTGACCGGCGCATCCATGGTATGGCCGTGTGAGCTACCCGCGACGTATGGTGTGCGGATCAAAACTCCATCCGGCCAAGGCGCCGGCGCCGGCCTGGTCACGGTCCGGCCCGCGCTCCCTTCATGGCTTTAGTAATAATGGATTCCATATCGGTTTCGGAAAGATTGGTGCTGATAATCCTTCCATTCGGGCCGATCAGATATAACTGCGGGAAGCTGTTAATTGGGTAGTCGTCCACAACAGAGTACTGCCTGCCGCTGCGACCAATAAATGCCTGTTGCCACGGAATCTTTTCGGCGGCCAGATACTTCCGCACCAACTTCAGATAGGTATGTGAATATAATAATATGGAAATGATCACCAGCTTGCCCGACTTGCCAAACCGGTCGTATATCCGCTTCAATCGCGGCATCAAGGTGCGCCCCGGACCGCGCACCACGTCCCAGAAATCCAGCAGCACAAATTTGCCCCTGAATTGGGACAGGCTCAGAGTGCCGTGGCCGACAAGCTTCCGGAGCGTAAATGGCGATGCAACATCGCCGGCTTTAGGGTTCGCTTGACGAAATATGGGTATGGCCCCGATATCAAGAGGAGCCGGTTTAACCCCCACGGCGGCCGGCGGCACGGTTACTGCAGCGCTGGCGAGCGAATTGAGTACACTGCAATTTAAAATATATTTCCCCGGCGGGACCGCCGGAACGAAGAAGACTCCGTTCGGCCCAAAGGGATAAACCGCAAGCCAGCCACCAACATTGAGTTCTCGGCGGGACCATCCGGCGGGTGTTTTCGACCAGTAGTGCTTCCGCCAAACCTTTTTTTGCTGTCTGCTGAGTGTAAACCAATTGTCCGGGTAGGGTACAGGCGACAACTGAGGAGATAACCCGGCATTAAAGTCATAGTGTGTCCCCGCCGGCGGCTTGGAACCGGCGGTCCATTTTATCCTTCCCTTGATCGAACGGCCGGCGCCACCGGCTCTAAGCGGGACCGTCATGCGTTCAAAACGAATTGTGTTCAGGTGTTTATAACCCATTTTCAGATGCGTTCGCAGCAGAATCTGATAGCGCTGCCTGGTTAGACTCAGAGGCCCGCGACCGAACGGATCACGAATTTTATTGAATGCCGCCACGCCCCCGTGAAGATATGCGACCGCGGCGCGGAGCATGGCGAATCGGGTGAACGCCAGACACTGGAACCGATAGAGATCGCGAGACATAGTGAGGTTCCTATGCTCCGTGGAAAGTAGCGGATTCTTGTGCCATTGCGGATTCTTGCGCCATTGCGCCTTTGTTTGCCGATAGAGTTGCTTAATCGCAACCATTGCCTTGGGATACGGTTGCTCGAACGCCGCCAGTGTTTCGTGCCACCATTGAGTGATAACCGGAAGGGATGCGAGCACTTGGCGCCGGAAATCCGCGGGCATGGATGGCGGCTTCTTCGGAAGATAGATGGATCGCCATAATGATCGCAGACGATTCTTCCGCACAAGGCGCCGCAGCCAGATGAGGCAATAATGATTCTGCCTCACCATTGCCCAAGCCAGGGGTGTCGGCGGCGCGGCCTGATCCAGAACTTTCCGCAGACCATTCAACGCCGGCGGTGGCAGTGAAAACAGATTCTCCGTAACAGTTTTTACGACCGTCTGGTCGATATCGTATTCGACCAGCACCCCTATGGTCGTTCCGTCCCGGCCCACACGGTGCGACAGGATAAGCACATCCCGGATGATTTGCGCGGCCTTGTTCCAATGCTTTCTGGACCACTCAAACCGCGCCGCGAGCAGGGCGATCCTCGCCAGCATCTGGCTCTTGCTCAGTTCCGGTAGCCATGTTGACCATCCCCAGCGGGCGAAATCATGTCCCCAGTCGCAATAGGGCATTTCGCCGGCACGATGCAGAAGCTTGAGTGATTTCCGGGCGGCATGGAGATACCGCAACCCGATCTTATTCAAAGGATAAGTATTGGGGCGGGGGTTATGCATCCCCCGACCCTTTATTGAAGGCATCAGCTCAAAAGCCTGGTAATAATACAGTGCGGCATTGGCGGCCGGGTTATGATATTGAACCACTTTCGCATGCGCCCGGAGGCTATCCAGGTGATGCAATGCCGCCTTGGCGGCCGGGCTGAATGCCGCCGCGGGATGCTTCGCGGCGCCCAACACCCCCCGGCCCGCGAACAACATTACGAATGTGACGAACCAGATGAATGGCTTTTTCATTGGAAAATCTCCCGTATCGGTAAATATTCGGGGTGGCGGCGGGGTTCCGAAGGCGACTTCCGCAAGCTGTTTTGGAGCAGTAAGCGGTGGAAGGCTGCGGATGAGCGCCCCAACGCCCGCATATACGCCGCCTCGCTGCACTGCGGCGAGGTAAATCGAGGGAAGCGGCGGGAGCTTACCAGAGGCTGCTGTCGCAGTGGCCGATTTACCTGGTGCGACAACTTAACCGGCAAGGCCACCGGCTGGTGTCGCGGTGGCCGGACTGCCTGGTGCGGCAACATAAACGTCAAAGCCATCCCGCCGAAGAGGATCACCAGCCCCAACACCACCCAGCGGCGCAGCAATCGCCGCCGCGCGATGCGCTTTCGCACACCCTCCCACACGGCCGGCGCCGGGCTATCCGGTCGCAGCGCGGCGAGTTTTTTCTCCAATTCGTCCCAGGAGTCAGTCATAAATTAACCCGGTTTGATATCTTTCCGCAGCGCCGCCAAGGCGTAGCGGTAACGCGACGCGGCCGTGTTGGCCGGTACGCCGAGCACCGCTCCAATGGCTTGAAACGTCAGTCCACCCCAAATTTTCATCACCAGCACCTCGCGCTGTTCCACCGGCAGCCGGCCAAGAGCGGTTTCAACCGCAGCCCGCAACTCTCCGTCTTCCGCCACGGGCGCAAATACCGATTCGGGCGCTGCGGCAATCTCCTGGCGTTTTCGCCGGCTGGCTTGCGCGCGGGCCAGATTGCACGCCGCATTCCGCACGGATCGGAACAAATACGCCGCCGGATCGTTGACCCGCCGCCGGTGCTTCCAGAATCGCACAAAGGCATCCTGAAGAATGTCTTCGGCGTCGCTTCGCGAGGCACCCCATTGCCGGGCCAGCAGCAAAAGCGGGCCGCTGTGGCTCTCGAACCAGCGCTGCCAATCCTCTTGCGATCCCACGGGACCCCTTTCGCCGGAATAAAGACACGCTGTGGGCCAATTTTTGTCTATCCACATTACCTTGTCGCTTGCGGATATGCGCCGCGACGCCGTAGGATATGCGTGATGGTTAAGATAAAACATACGCTGCGGATTTCGCTCGTCCCGGCCCTCTGGTGTGTGGGTATCGGCCTGCTGGCCAATGCGCTGGTGCTGGCCTGGTCACGGCCCGGCTCAAACGAATCATCTTTTCCCATCGGCAATGTCATACGGGCGGCGACCCTTCTGCCGCGGCAAACCGGGGCTGGCCGCGGCGAGACTCTCATACCGTTGCAGCTCGGCGAGCACGACTGGGGGCTGGTGTTGTTCGACAAGCCGCGCCATGTCTTTGCCGTCTACCGGATTCTCCCCTCGGCTTCACGGATTCGGCTCATGGCTGTGCGCGATTATCGATATGACCTGCGGCTGAAAGACTTCAATAATGCTTCCCCCACGCCCGCCCAGGTCCGGCAAATGACCATGCCCCCGGCCACCACCAGGTAGCCATCCTTGACCGTAACTAACGAGCGACTTATGATCGCACCCGCTTTGTGAATTGTTTCACTGAAAGTGCTTCAATCATCCGGGAGCCGGAATGCCGCCGCAATCTATTCTACAAACTATCCATGCGGCAACGGCGGGACAAACCCGCCGGCAAATTGGGTTGCCTCTACACCGCACGGCGCACTTGCCGCTCGCCGTCGCAACGAACCATTTGTATCAACAATG